>DATMPY010000126.1:0-10766 GCA_035566955.1 Solirubrobacteraceae bacterium
AGACCCGACCCACCCAAGCCCGGCCGGCTCAGACCCGACCCACCCCGGCCCACCTGGCTCAGATCCGACTCGCCCCAGACAAGCCGATCCGGACCCACCCGATCCGCACCCCGCCCACCCGGCCGCGGACGCCGGCGCGGACGCACGCGCGAGCGCGGTGGTGGAAGAGCGCCTCACGGGCAGGGAGCTCTCGCTGCTGGCGCTGTGCGACGGGGAGACGGCGTGGCCGCTGAGCCCGGCGCGCGACTACAAGCGCATCTTCGACGGGGACAGGGGCCCGAATACGGGCGGGATGGGCGCCTACTCGCCGGTGACGGAGCTGCGCAGCGAAGGGGAGTGGGATCTCGCGCAGGTGGTGCACGAGCCGATCGTCAAGCTGATGCACCGGCGGGGGACCCCCTACCACGGGGTGCTCTACGCCGGCCTGATCCTGACGGCGGAGGGCCCGCGGGTGCTGGAGTACAACGTGCGCTTCGGCGACCCGGAGGCGCAGGCGCTGCTGCCGCGCCTGGAATCGGACCTGCTGGACCTGCTGCTGTGCGCGTCGCGCTCGGCGGGCTTGCTGAACAGGCGCGACGAGAGCGACGAAGCGCGGTTCCCGAGATGGTCGGAGCAATGGGCGGTGACGGTGACGCTGGCGAGCGCTGGCTACCCGGCCTCGTCCTCCAGCGGCGATCCGATCACGGGGCTCGAGCGGGTACCGGACGACGTGGAGGTGACCCACGCGGGCACCGCGCGGCGCGACGGGGAGATCGTGACGGCGGGGGGACGGGTGCTGAACGTGACGGCCCTCGGGGA
This sequence comes from Solirubrobacteraceae bacterium, assembly GCA_035566955.1. Lineage (GTDB taxonomy): Bacteria > Actinomycetota > Thermoleophilia > Solirubrobacterales > Solirubrobacteraceae > Palsa-744. Next base: position 799 of record DATMPY010000126.1, read on the forward strand.
GAACGCGGAGGCGGCGCGCGAGTCGGCGTATGCTGCCGCGCGGATGATCTCCTTCGAGGGCAAGCAGATGCGGGGGGACGTGGCGGCCCAGGTGGAGGCCGAGCCGGACCTGCCGCAGCTCGAGGATTGGCTGCGGGAGTGGTATGGCCTCGAGCCGGAGGTGGAGCGTGGGTGAGGTGACGCCGCTGGCGACCCCGCTGACGGAGACGGAGGTGCGCACGCAGCTGGAGAGCATCGACGTGGACGCCCCGCGGGTGGGGATCGTGCTGGGCTCGAAGAGCGACATGGAGGAGATGCAGAAGGCCGCGGCGGAGCTCGAAGCGCGGGGGATCCTGCACGAGCTGCGGGTGATGTCGGCGCACCGCGAACCGGATGTGGTGGCGGAGTACGCGAAGAACGCGCAGATGCGGGGCCTGCGGGTGATCATCGCGGGCGCGGGCATCTCGGCGGCACTACCGGGGGCAGTGGCAGCCCACACGGACCTGCCAGTGATCGGGGTGCCCCTCTCGGGCCGCCTGAGCGCAGCGGGGGGCCTGGACGCGATCCTCTCGATCGTGCAGATGCCCCCAGGCGTGCCGGTGGCGTGCGTGGGCCTGAACAACGCGCGCAACGCGGCGATCCTCGCCGCGCAGATCCTGACAGCGTGAGCGTGCGCCCACCGGGCCATGACGGCAGCGCTCAGACCGGGAGCTCTGCCCGCGCGGCGCGGGGGGGCGTCCGAGGTGAACACGTTGGATGCGGCCCGACCGCGATAATCGGGGGGTGATCGAGCGCTACACACGCCCCGAGCTGGGGGCGATCTGGACGGACGCGGCACGCATGGAGGCGTGGCGGCGGGTGGAGGTGGCGGCGTGCGAGGAGCTGCCCAGGCTGCTGGCCGAAACGGGGACTCGCGCCAAAGGCGCGTGTCACCCGGCTTCGGTCGAAACGGGGATGCTGGCCGAACGGGGGATGCGAGCCGGAGGCGAGTGTCTCCCCGCTTCGCTCGCAGGCGAGTGTCCCCCGGCTTCGGTTGAGGGCGGGGGCCCCACGCCGGCGGAGCTGGAGGCGATCCGCGCGGCCACGTTCACGGTAAAGGCGGTGAGCGAGCGGGAGCGCACGACCGACCACGACGTGGCGGCGTTCGTGGACGTGCTGTCCGCGAACGCGGGGGAGGCGGGCCGGTGGATCCACTACGGGCTGACCTCCTCGGACGTGCTGGACACGGCACTGGCACTGCAGCTGCGGGCGGCCGGCGAGATCGTCCTGGCGGGCGCCCGCCAGTTGGTCGCGGCCCTCGCCGCGCGCGCGCGGGAGCACGTGGACACGGTGTGCATCGGGCGCACGCACGGGGTGCACGCGGAGCCGACGACGTTCGGGGTGAAGCTGGCGGGCTTCGCGTTCGAGGCGCACCGCAACGCGGAGCGCCTGGAGCGGGCCTTCGCGCAGGCGGCGGTGGGCGCGCTCTCAGGCGCGGTGGGCACCTACGCGGCCACCTCGCCGCGCTTCGAGGAGCGCGTGCTGGCACGCCTGGGCCTGGAGCGCGAGCCGGTCTCCACGCAGGTGGTGGCACGCGACCGCCACGCGGAGCTGCTGCAGGCGATCGCGCTGGCGGCGGCGGGCATGGAGCGCTTCGCCACGGAGGTCCGCCACCTGCAGCGCACGGAGGTGCGCGAGGTCGAGGAGCCGTTCGCGGCGGGCCAGAAGGGCTCGAGCGCGATGCCCCACAAGCGCAACCCGATCAAGAGCGAGCAGATCACGGGCCTCGCGCGGGTGGTCCGGGGAAACGCGCAGGCGGGCCTGGAGAACGTGGCGCTGTGGCACGAGCGCGACATCTCCCACTCCTCGGTGGAGAGGGTGGTGCTGGCGGACTCGACGATCCTGATCGACTACCTCCAGCAGCGCGCGATCAAGCTGGTGGAGGGCATGGTGGTCCACCCCGAGCGGATGCGGGCGAACCTCGACCTCACCCACGGGGCGATCTTCTCCCAGGCGCTGCTGCTCGCGCTGGTGCAGGAAGGCCGCGGGCCAGAGGGCCAGCTCGGCATGAAGCGCGACGAGGCGTACCGGATCGTGCAGCGAACGGCGCAGGAGGCATGGGACACGGGCACCCCCCTGCGCGAGCTGATCGCGGTCGAGCCGGCGGCGTCCCCCCTCGACCCGGACGCGATCTTCGACTACAGCCGCTACATCCGCTACGCCCGCGAGATAGTGGCGCGCCTGGACGAGATCGTGTGAGGCAGAGCGTCCGGCGCCACCGCCCGCACCGAAGCGTGCTGCCGGCTCGGCGTCTCCCACACTTCCGTCTGCCTCTTCCACACCCCCCCGCCGGCCCCTCCGGGCGCCCACCCGCGCCGCCCCCGCCGGTAGAGTCAGGGCCATGACCGCGCTCGCCGATCTGCCCCTCCTCGCCCGCGGCAAGGTGCGCGAGATGTATGAATTGGAGCCCGCCCACCCCGCCCGCTCCGAGCGGTTGCTGATGGTGGCGAGCGACCGGATCTCGACCTACGACGCGGTCCACCCGACGCCGATCCCGGACAAGGGCAAGGTTCTGACGGGCCTATCCGTCTTCTGGTTTGAGAAGACCGAGCACATCGTCGCCAACCACCTGATCTCCGCAACGGAGGGCGTTCCCGCGGAGGCCCGCGGACGGGCGCTGGTGGTGCGCAAGCTCCAGATGCTGCCCGTGGAGTGCGTGGTGCGCGGCTACATCACGGGCTCGGGCTGGAAGGACTACCAGGCGACGGGCGCGGTCTCGGGGATCGCGCTGCCGGCGGGGCTACGCGAGAGCGAGCGGCTGCCCGAGCCGATCTTCACGCCGAGCACGAAGGCCGAGGTGGGCCACGACGAGGCGATCGACTTCGAGCGCGCGGCGGAGCTGGTGGGCGACCGGGCGCTGATGGAGCGGGTACGGGAGGTGTCGATCGAGCTGTACTCGTTCGCCGCGGAGCACGCCCGCGCAAGGGGGGTGATCCTGGCGGACACCAAGTTCGAGCTCGGCCTGGACGAGAACGGCGAGCTGGTGGTGGGCGACGAGGTGCTGACCCCGGACTCCTCGCGCTACTGGCCGCTCGACGGCTACGAGCCGGGCCGTGGTCAGCCGAGCTTCGACAAGCAGTACGTGCGCGACTGGGCGGCGGCCAGCGGCTGGGACAAGCGCCCCCCCGCCCCGGCGATCCCCGCGGACGTGGTGCAGGGCACCCGCGCGAGGTACGTAGAGGCGTACGAGCGGATCGCCGGGGAGCCCTTCCAGGCGTGGCTCGAGCGTTCGGGCGCGTGATGCGCGCGAGAGTGCTGATCCGCCCCAAGGCGGGCATCCTTGACCCCCAGGGCGAGGCGGTGCAGCGCGCGCTGCCAGCGCTGGGCTTCGCAGGCGTGGCGAACGTGCACGTCGGGCGTCTCGTCGAGCTCGACGTCGAGGACCCCGCAAAGCTTCAGTCGATGTGCGAGAAGCTGCTCGCAAACCCGCTCGTCGAGGACTACGAGATCCTCATTGAGAACTGAAGCTCCGATCTCGCGTGTCTGGGCCAAGCAGATCAAGGAAGAGGCCCGCATTTGGTGGGCCAAGGCAAGGGCCGACGACGCAGATATGCGCCGCGCCCAGGCGCGCGAGATGAAGTTTGGCGTCCTTCAGTTCCCCGGCTCCTGCGATGAGGTGGACGCGCTTCAAGCCGCCCGCCGGGTGGGGGACGCGGAGCTGCTTTGGCACGGCGAGCGCGATCTCAGGGGCGCCGACGCGATCGTCGTTCCCGGCGGCTTTTCCTACGGCGACTATCTGCGCGCAGGAGCGATCGCGCGCTTCGCGCCGGTGATGGAGGCCGTCATCGAGTTCGCCCGGGAGGGCGGTCTGGTGCTCGGGATCTGCAACGGCTTTCAGGTCCTCTGTGAGGCGCATCTACTCCCGGGCGCCCTGCTTCCCAACGCAAACCTGCGCTTCACCTTCCGTCAAGTCGCTCTCGATGTCGTCAACCCCGACAGTGCCTTCACCAAGGCGTGTGGATATGCTGCCCACCCGCCCCGGTCTTTGAGCATTCCGGCCAAGCACTCCTGGGGGCGCTACCACGCGGACGAGCGCACGTTGGACGAGCTGGAGAGCAACGGCCAGGTCGTGCTGCGCTACTCCTCGGGCGAGAACTTCAACGGCTCGCTGCGCGACATCGCGGGGGTGCAGAACGCGGCCGGCAACGTGTTCGGGCTGATGCCCCACCCCGAGCACGCGGTAGACGAGCTGACCGGCTCCACGGACGGCCTGTGCATCTTCGAGTCGATGCGCCTCGCGGTGGAGGGTGTGCGTGCCTGAGAACCGGATGCGCGTGCCGCGGGGGAGGCCGGGCACCCCAGCGCCGCGGAGGTTGGCCTGTGCCTGAGAGCGCCGTACTCCCCACGGTCGAGGACGCTCTCGCGCTGGGCCTCACGCGCGCGGAGTACGAGCTGGTGCGTGAAAAGCAGGGCCGCGCGCCTAACCAGGTGGAGCTGGCGATGTACTCGCTGCTGTGGAGCGAGCACTGCGCGTACAAGCACTCCAAGAAGCTGCTGCGCACGCTGCCCACGGAGGGCCCCCACGTGGTGATGGGCCCGGGCGAGAACGCTGGGGCGGTCGACGTGGGAGGCGGCCTGGTATGCGCGTTCAAGGTCGAGTCCCACAACCACCCGAGCGCCGTGGAGCCCTTCCAGGGGGCGGCCACCGGGGTGGGGGGCATCCTGCGTGACATCTTTGCGATCGGGGCGCGCCCGATCGCGGTGCTCGACTCGCTGCGCTTCGGCGAGCCCCATCTGGACCCTCATCGCTCCCCCCCCGATGGGGGCAGCGACAAGGGTGATGCGAATAACAGCGTTGGGAGCGATGCGAAGAGCAGCGATGAGGGTGCGGTGCGCACGCGCTACCTGCTCGACGGGGCGGTCCGCGGGATCGGCCACTACGGCAACTCGATCGGGGTGCCGACGGTCGGCGGGGAGGTCTACTTCGAGGGGCCCTACGAGCAGAGCTGCCTCGTCAACGCGATGGCCCTCGGCCTCTGCGAGCGCGCGCAACTGGTGCGCAGCGCCGCCGCGGGCGTGGGCAACGCGATCGTGCTGTTCGGGGCCTCCACCGGGCGCGACGGGATCGGGGGCGCCTCCGTGCTCGCATCCGCCGAGCACGGCGAGGGGGATGAGGACCGCCGCCCCACGGTGCAGGTGGGCGACCCGTTCGAGGAGAAGAAGCTGATGGAGTGCTCCCTGGAGCTGCTGGAGCGGGGTCTGCTGGTCTCCCTGCAGGACCTCGGCGCGGGGGGGCTGACCTCCTCGGCCGCGGAGATGGCCTCGAAGGGGGAGGTGGGCATCGACATCGACGTGGCGCGAATCCCCCTGCGCGAGCAGGGGATGGAGCCGTTCGAGGTAATGGTCTCCGAGTCCCAGGAGCGGATGCTGTGCGTGGTCGCCCCCGCGGACGTGCCCGCAGTACTGGGGCTATGCGAGAAGTGGGAGGTTGGCGGCGCGGCGATCGGGACAGTCACCGACACCCACCAAATGCGGATCTTCGAGGGCGAGCGGCTCGTCGGGGAGATGCCCGTGCGGGCCCTGGTGGACGACTGCCCGCTGTACGACCTGGCGCCGGAGAAGCCCGCGCGACCGATCTACCCCCCGCCCCCCGCCACACTCGCCCCCGGCGCCACCCTCGCGCAGACCCTGCTGGCGCTGCTCGCCTCCCCCAACGTCGCCTCGCGCCGCCCCCTGTTCGAGCAGTACGACGCAATCGTGCAGTCCCGCACCGTGCGCCGCCCCGAGCAGGCGGACGCCGCGGTGCTCGCGCTGCGCCCGGGGCCGAGCCTCCCGGCGGTGGACAGCGGGAGCCCTGGGGCGGCGGGCAGGGCGTGCGCGGCTCCGCACGAGCCGCCCGCACACGCCGCCACGGCCACAGATCGCTCGGAGGAGCCGCTGCCGGCGCTGGCAGTGAGCATCGACGGCAACGGGCGCCGCGTCGCCGCGGACCCCTACCGCGGCACGCTCGCGGTAGCGCTGGAGTGCGCCGCCAACCTCGCCTGCGTGGGCGCGGAGCCGTTGGGGACCACCAACAACCTCAACTTCGGCAACCCCGAGAAGCCCCACATCGCCTGGCAGCTCAGCGAGTCCGTGCGCGGTCTGGGCGATGCCTGCCGGGCCCTCCAGGCACCGATCGTAGGGGGCAACGTCTCGCTCTACAACGAGGGTCCCGCCGGCCCGATCTACCCCACACCCGTGGTGGGAATGGTCGGACGCCTGCCCGACGCGGCACGCGCGGGGCGGCTGGGATTCGCGCGGGAGGGAGACGCGATTGCGCTGCTCGGGCCGTTCGCCCCCTCGCTCGCCGCGAGCGAGCTCGCCAAGCTGCGCGGGGAGCCGCTGCCCGACGGGCTGCCCGCGATCGACCTGGACGGCGTGCTCGCCGCCCACGCCGCCGTGCGCGACGCTGTGCGCGCGGGGACGCTGAGCAGCGCCCACGACATCTCCGAGGGAGGCCTCGCCGTGGCGCTGGCCGAGTGCTGCCTCGCCGGCGGCCTTGGAGCCACGCTTGCCTTTTCCGCCTCCACGCCAGGCCCATCGGAGCGGCGTTTCGATGCCACGCTCGCCCGCCGCCGCTCCTTGGACCCGCGGGAGCGCCTCTTCGGCGAGGGATCGGGAGGCTTTGTGGTCTCGGGCGCCCACGAGGCACTCGCGGAGCTCGCAGCGCGCGTTCCACTGGAGGTGCTCGGGACCGTCAGCGCGGATGCGCTGAGCATCGCAATCGCCGGAGAGGCACTGAGTGTCACCCTCGACGAGCTGGCAGAGGCGCACGGGGCACTGGCAGAGCTGTTCGGATGAGTACTGCTAGCTTGTGGCTGTGAGGCCCACGCCTGTAAGGAGGGCCGTCAGGCCCTCCGGTCAAGGGCACCCGGAGGGTGTCCTTCCCCTTCAGCAGAGCCGGCTGGACGCCGGCTCGAGCCTTTCCGAACGCGATGGGCCGCGCGACGAGTGCGGTGTCTTCGGCATATGCGCACCGGGGCACGAGGTCTCGCGGCTCTCCTATTTCGCGCTGTATGCGCTGCAGCACCGCGGCCAGGAGTCCGCGGGCATCGCCGCGGCGGACCTCGGGGGGCAGATCGTCACCCGCCGCGAGCTCGGACTGGTCAGCCAGGTGTTCGGCGAGCACGACCTGCGCACGCTCGCCGGGGACCTCGCGATCGGGCACGTGCGCTACTCCACCACCGGCTCCAACGCCTGGGAGAACTCCCAGCCCGTGCAGCGCTCCGAGGGCACCCACGGCTCCCGCCGCGAGCTCGCGCTGGCGCACAACGGCAACCTGATCAACGCCGTGCAGCTGCACAACGAGCTGCTCGAGCGGGGGGTCACCTTCAGCTCCACCTCGGACTCCGAGATCATCGCCGCCTTGATCGCCACCCACCCCGCGGAGCGGATCGAGGACGCGATCGCCGAGGTGCTCCCCCGCCTGCGCGGGGCCTTCTCGATCGTGGCGATGACCAAGGACCGCGTGCTCGCCTTCCGCGACCCCCACGGCCTGCGCCCGCTGGCGCTCGGCGTGCTGGACTCCCACAACGGGGGACGGCCGGGCGTGGGGCATGCGTCGGGCTCGGACGATACAGCCGAGACGGTCGCTGGGAACGCTGGGGAGTTGAGCGCCCGGAAGAGGGCCGAGCCCGGCGCCGGGGAGGGCGTCGGCAGCGGGGTGCACTACTGCGTGGCCAGCGAGTCCTGCGCCTTCGACATCATCGGGGCGCGCCACCTGCGCGACGTGGAGCCGGGGGAGCTGGTGACACTGGGGCCGGATGGCCTGCACAGCCGGATCGTCCTCCCTGACGCCCGCAGGGCGTTCTGCGTGTTCGAGTACATCTACTTCGCCCGCCCCGACTCGCGCATGAACGGCCAGGCGCTCCAGGTCGCGCGGGGGCGCATGGGCGAGATCCTGTGGCGCGAGGCGCCCGTCGAGGCCGACCTCGTGATCGCGGTGCCCGACTCCGGCAACGCCGCCGCCCGTGGCCTGGCGCGCGCCAGCGGCATCCCCCAGGATGACGGCTTCGTCAAGAACCGCTACGTCGCCCGCACCTTCATCCAGCCCGGCCAGGAGCTGCGCAAGCACGGGCTGCGCCTCAAGTTCAACCCCCTCCCCGAGGTGATCGCCGGGCGGCGCCTGGTCGTGGTGGACGACTCGATCGTGCGCGGCAACACCACCCGTCAGATCGTGCAGATGCTGCGCGACGCCGGCGCCCGCGAGGTGCACATGCGGATCTCCGCCCCCCCCATCAAGCACCCCTGCCACTACGGCATCGACATGTCCACCCGCGAGGAGATGATCGCCCACGGGCGCACCACCGAGGAGGTCGCCGCCGAGCTGGGCTGCGACTCCCTTCACTACCTCTCGCTCGCGGGGGTCTACGAGGCCGTCGGCGCCGGGGCGGGTGGGCGCCAATCCCACTGCGACGCCTGCTTCAGCGGCGAATACCCCCTGGACGGAACCGGCGAGGCGAACGGCAAGTACGCGCTGGAGGAGCCCGCCGGAATCCCGCTGCCGCTTGTGCAGGCCTGAGCGCGATCCACACACAGCCGGGGGACGCACCGCCCCTCTCGATCGAGCTCCGAGCGCCACCCGCTCATGCCGGCCTGTCCGTTATCGTCACAGGCCCCATGCTTGCTCACATCAACCACTTCGAGGAGCCGTCTCCGATCGCGGTACTCGTATCCGGAACGGGCACGAACCTCCAGGCATTGCTGGACACCGTGCACGGGCGCGAGGCGCAGATCGTCGCGGTGGCCTCCAGCGTCGCGGATGCGCCCGCCCTGGCGCGCGCCGATGCCCACGGCATACCCACAGCCGTCTTCGCACGTGCCGAGTACCACGACCGTGAAGCGCGCGACGAGGCCCTGGCGGCCTGGCTATCCAGTCGCGGGGCGCGCCTGATCGTGCTCGCTGGGTTCATGGAGCTGCTCGGCGAGCGCTTCCTCGCGCACTTTCCCGAAGCGGTGATCAACGTGCATCCATCGCTGCTGCCCGCCTACCCCGGCCTGCATGCGATCGAGCAGGCGCTCGCACACGGCGAGAAGACCTTCGGCGTCACCGTGCACTACGTCGACGCCGGCATCGACACCGGCCCGATCATCGCGCAGCGCTCGGTATCGCTGCCGGGGACAAGCGATCCGGCCGAGGTGCTGCGGGCCCTGCGCCCGCTCGAGCACACACTGCTGCCCGAGGCCGTGCGGCGGATCGTCGCGCAGCGACACCCGATCGCCGCTTGAGCGCGCCCCTGGAGATCGAGCGTTGCGCGCCCGGCGAGGTGCGCGTGCGTCGCGCGCTGCTGTCGGTCTCCGAGAAGGACGGGATCGTCGACTTCGCCCGCGGGCTGGTGCAGCTGGGCGTGGAGATCGTCTCCACCGGGGGCACCGCCCGCGAGCTTGCCGGCGGTGGGGTGCCGGTGCGCGCGATCGAGGACTTCACGGGCTTCCCCGAGATGCTGGACGGGCGCGTGAAGACCCTCCACCCCCGCCTCTACGCGGGGCTGCTCGCCCTACGTGACAGCGAGGAGCACCTGGGCGCCGCCGCCGCGCACGGGATCGAGCCGGTCGACCTGGTCTGCGTGAACCTCTACCCGTTCGAGGACACGGTCGCCCGCGGGGATGCCGGCGCGGCGGAGATCGTCGAGAACATCGACATCGGCGGGCCCACCATGATTCGCGCCGCCGCCAAGAACCACGCCTTCGCCGCCGTCGTGGTGGACCCCGCCGACTACGAGGGCGTGCTCGCCGAGCTACGGGAGTCCGACGGGCGGCTCTCCCTCGCCACCCGCGAGCGGCTCGCCGCGGAGGCCTTCGCCCTCACCGCCCGCTACGACGCCGCGATCTCCACCTGGTTCGCGCTACGCACCCACAGCGAGGGCTTCCCGCCGCACTGGCGCGACGCCTTCGAGAAGGTGAGCGACCTGCGCTACGGCGAGAACCCCCACCAGCGCGCCGCGTTCTACGCGCGGGTGGGCTCCCCCACG
>DATMPY010000127.1:0-9338 GCA_035566955.1 Solirubrobacteraceae bacterium
GGGGGGCTACCTGCGGGAGCGCAACCCGGCGCTGCGGATCGTGGCGGTGGAGCCGCGCAACTCGGCGGTACTCTCGGGCGGTCCGCTGGGGCCGCATCGCATCCAGGGGATCGGGGCGGGCTTCGTTCCGCCGGTGCTCGACCGGGATCTGCTTGACGAGGTGCTCGCGGTCTCCGACGAGGAGGCGATCCACACGGCGTGGCGGTGCGCGCGGCGCACGGGCCTGCTGGCGGGGATCTCGGGTGGGGCGGCGCTGTGGGCGGCGCTGGAGGTGGCGGAGCGCGAGGAGTCGAGGGGCAGGCGGATCGTGACGATCGTGCCGGACTCGGGGGAGCGCTACGTATCCCAGGCGTTCTTCGCCCCGTAGGGATTTTTTTGGATGAGGACCCCTATCGGGGTCGGGGATGGGTCGCGTTGTGGAAGACGGATGCTCCGCTCCGAGCAAGATGGGCTGGGGTTGCGTGGTGGCGATCGTGGTCTGTTCGATGGGCGATGGCGGCGCGCCGCGGGAGGCCAAGACTCCGCTGGGGAGGGGGGCGCCGGCGCTACCCTATGGGCATGCTCGGGCTGGGCACGTTGGCGGGTGTTGTCAAGGAGCTGCGCCGGGACGTGGCGGCGGCGCGCGATCGCGACCCCGCGGCCCGGGGGGTGGGGCCGGCGGAGATCGTGGCGACGTGGCCGGGGATCCACGCGCTGCTCTCCCACAGGGTGGCCCACGCGCTGCACGAGTCGGGGGTGCCGGTGCTGCCGCGCACGCTGGCGATGTTCACGCGGACGTTGACGGGGATCGAGATCCACCCGGCGGCGGAGATCGGCGAGGGCCTGTTCATCGACCACGGGGCGGGGGTGGTGGTGGGGGAGACGGCGCAGATCGGCAACGACGTGACGCTCTACCAGGGGGTGACGCTGGGGGGCACGGGCTTCGCGACGGGCAAGCGCCACCCGACGGTGCAGGACAACGTGACGATCGGCTCGGGGGCGAAGCTGCTGGGCCCGATCACGGTGGGCCACGGGGCGAAGATCGGGGCGAACACGGTGGTGATCACCGACGTGCCGCCGAACTCCACGGTGGTGGGCAACCCGGGCCACCCGGTGCGCGTGGACGGCCGCCGCCCGGAGGGCCCGGACGCGGACTGGATCCACCTGCCGGACCCGATCGCGGAGGCGATCGGCGGCCTCTCCAGCCGTATCGGGGCGCTGGAGCGCGCCGTGGGCGAGCTCTCCGGGGAGAGCCTGGAGCCGGCGGCGAAGGTGACGAGGCTGCGCCCGGTGAAGGGTCCCAACCCCGCGGGGGGGTGAGCGACCCCGGAAACCGTGCGCGCGGCGGTGGAACCGCGTGGGGACGTGGCGACAACCTGGGTGGGCTTGGTCGCCGGGAAACCGGCCGTTGAGGTCGCCACGCGCCCGCCGGCGGGCAGCTTCTCGTCCCCGCTCGCTCTCACGCCGGCGGCCTGCGCCAGCTTCTTGTCTGCGGGGCGTGGGTGCCGGTCAGTAGAACACGGTCCTGCAGCGGTGGCGTGGGCGCGCCTTGTACTCGGGGGCCTGGCCCCGGTTCCACAGGCGGGTGTCGAGCACGCGCGGGGGGACCCCGGTACGCTCGGAGATCAGCTCGCAGGCGTGCACCGCGCAGGCGCGGATCTCGCGCTCGGGGCCGCCTGGGGGGAGGATCTCCCCGGTGTCGATGCGTGCCGCCAGGGTCTCCTCGTAGACGAGCACCCCCTCGCAGCGCAGCACGTGGGGGACGAGGTTGTCGGCAAAGATCGTCAGGCGGTCGAGATCAGCGAAGCTCGCCACGCCCGCGAGGGCGAGGTCGCTGGAGACGATCTGGGCGCGCTTGTAGAAGCCGCGGTCGTGGAACATCGCCATGCCACCGATCGAAGATCGACCGAAGCCGGGAGACACGCGCCTTCGGCGCTGGCCGATTCGGGGATGCGAGCGGAGCGAGTGTCTCCCTGATCGGTCCCCGTTTCGGCCAGCGAGCGTTTCGGCCAGTCGCTCCGCCGAGCCCCCGCATTCAGCCACCAGATCCAGCGCGCGGCGGTTCCCGAGGAAGCGCCCCAGCTCGCGCAGGGCCTGGGCGTAGAGGCTCATCAGCTCGTGCTCCGGGGGCTGGTCGAGGATCGCCGCGATCTCGCGGGCGCTCGCCTGCCGCAGCCACGCTGGACCGAGGGCCTTCACTGCGCCGTGGGCGCGTACGTGGTCGGCGAGCCCCCAGGCGACGGTGAAGTAGCCGCTCACGGGTTGGCCTTGGTCGAAGCGCTTGCGCAGCGTGGGAAACCACCCCGAGCCGAAGTTGATCGCGTCCAGCGCGAGCAGGTAGTCCGCCACGTCCTCCGGTGGCCCCTCCAGGTAGTGGCGCACGGGATCGAGCGCGGGCGCCGGACCGGGGGCGGCGATCGCCGCGAGTAGCTCATCTCGCTGGATCGCGTCCATGTCGATGCCCACCCAGCGGGCGTGGGCGGCGATCTTCGCACAGCTTGAGCGGACCTCCTCGAATAGCCGCATGGGGGAAACGTTAGGTGAGGAGCCCCGGTGGAGCCGCCGCGCCACGCCCGCGATTCGTCGGCTGGGGCGGCCGCGGCCACGCTTCGCTCCAGCGGCCGGGCCGGCACGGCACACAAACCGACCACCGGCCGGGGTTGCCACGGCCCTGCCCCGATCCGCCGGCCGGGGCCGCATCTATGCTTGCAGACGATGGCCCACAACCCCCACGCGGAGCACCTCCAGGAGCTGCTGGAGGGCCTCAACGAGCCCCAGCGCGAGGCGGTCACCCACGGGGAGGGGCCGCTGCTGATCCTGGCGGGGGCGGGCAGCGGCAAGACGCGCGTGCTGACCCACAGGATCGCGTTCCTGATCTTCACCGACCAGGCGCAGGCGAGCGAGATCTTGGCGATCACGTTCACCAACCGGGCCGCCCAGGAGATGCGCGAGCGGGTGGAGCGCCTGCTGGGACACAGCACGCGGGGGATGTGGCTGATGACCTTCCACGCGGCGTGCGCCCGCATCCTGCGCGCCGACGGGCAGCGCCTGGGGTACACGCGCCAGTTCACGATCTACGACCAGGCCGACGCGCGGCGGCTGGTCAAACGCTGCATCGAGGAGGTGGGCGCCGACCCCAAGCGCTTCACCCCGGCGGGCATCCACAGCCAGATCTCCGACGCCAAGAACCGCCTGCGCGACGCCGCCGCGTACGGCGAGCAGGTGGGCTCCCACTTCGAGCAGACCGCCGCGGAGGTGTACCAGCTCTACGAGCGCCAGCTGATGCGCTCCAACGCGATGGACTTCGACGACCTCCTGTTCCGCGCGGTCAACCTGCTGGAGCTCTTCCCCGAGGTCCGCGAGCGCTACGTACGCGCCTTCGCCCACGTGCTCGTGGACGAGTACCAGGACACCAACCACGCCCAGTATCGCCTGCTGCAGCTGCTCGTGGGAGGTGGCCGCGAGCTGCCCGCGCAGGGAGAGCGCACGAGCGTGCCCGGGCATCGCAACCTCGCGGTAGTTGGCGACGACTCGCAGTCAATTTATGGGTTCCGAGGAGCCGATGTACGCAATATATTGGACTTCCAGGACGACTTCCCCGACGCGCGGGTGGTCAAGCTGGAGCAGAACTACCGCTCCACCCAGACGATTCTCTCCGCCGCCAATGCGGTGATCGCCCGCAACCGCGGGGGGATCGCCAAGCGGCTGTGGAGCGAGTTGGGGGAGGGGGAGCCGATCCACGTGCGCGAGCTCGACGACGAGCATGCGGAGGCGCGCTTCGTGGTGGGCGAGATCGAGCGGCTCGTCGAGGAGGAGGGGGCGAGCCGCGCGGAGATCGCGGTGTTCTACCGCACCAACGCGATGTCCCGGGTGCTGGAGGACGCTTTGGTGCGCCGCGAGATCGCCTACCAGGTGATCGGCGGGACCAAGTTCTACGAGCGCGCCGAGATCAAGGACGCGATCGCCTATCTCTCGCTGCTCGCCAACCCCCAGGACGCGGTCAGCTTCGCGCGGATCGTCAACTCCCCCCGCCGGGGGATCGGACAGACCTCGGTGGGCCGGGTGCTCGCCCACGCCCAGAGCCTCGACATCCCCGTGTGGGAGGTCGCCGCCGACGCCGAGCGGATCCCCGGCCTGGGGCCCGCCGCGCGCAAGGCGCTGGCCCGCTTCATGGACACGATGGAGGAGCTGCGCCGGCGGATTGCCCAGGGAATTCCGGTGGGCGACCTGCTGGAGTCGGTGCTCGCGCGCACGGGCTACGTGGAGACGCTGGAGGCACTCACCGCGCAGCCCGGCCAAGAGTCCTTCGAAGCGCAGGGACGCCTCGAGAACCTCGCCCAGCTGGTCGAGGTGGGGCGCGAGTTCGACGCCTCCGCGGAGCCCTCAGAGGACACCCTCGACGTGTTCCTCGCCCAGATCGCCCTGGTGGCAGACGCCGATTCCCGCCGCGATGAGGAGAGCCTCGTCACGCTGATGACGCTCCACAACGCCAAGGGCCTCGAGTACCCCACCGTGTTCATGGTGGGCTGCGAGGACGGCGTATTCCCCCACTCGCGCGCCCTGGACGAAGGGGGCCTGGAGGAGGAGCGTCGGCTCTTCTACGTGGGGGTCACCCGCGCGATGCGCCGCCTGTACCTCGCCTACGCCCGCCGCCGGGCGGTCTTCGGCGCCCAGACATACGGGCTGCGCAGTCGCTTCCTGGACGAGCTCCCCGCCGAGCTCACCGACCAGCAGGACGAGCCCCTGTTCGTGCGCGCCGGCGCCCGCGACGGGATCGACGGGGCCGCCGCGTACCCGCCCTCCGGCGGCTGGGCAGCGGGGGTCGGCGTGGTCCACGCCGGGCGCGGTGGACAGGTCGCGGCGCCGCGACCCAGGGGGGCCGCGGGAAACTCCCGCCGCGGCTCCGTCGTGACGTCGTTCCGACTGGGGGAGGATGTGGAGCACGCCTCCTTCGGGGAGGGGGTCGTAACCGGCGTGGAGCCCGACGGGGTGATCGTGGTGCGCTTCGCCCGCGACGGCTCGGAGCGTAAGCTGATGGCCGAGTTCGCCCCGGTCAGTCGCCGGTGAGGGCCGCTTTGCCAAACACAGCCGTGGCCGGGGGAGATGGCCCAGCTCACGTCCGTCACCCGCCGGCGATGGGCGCGGATCGGAGCCGGCGGGCGGCGGCTAGCATCCACCCTCCAATGGGCGCCACCATCATCGACGGGAAGGCGATCGCCGCGCGCGTGCGCGCCCAGGTGGCCGAGGAGGTCGGGGAGCTTGTCGCGCAGGTCGGGCGTCCCCCGGGCCTGGCCACGGTGCTCGTCGGGGAGGACCCCGCCTCCGCGGTGTACGTGGGGGGCAAGCAGCGGGCCTGCGCGGAGGTGGGGATGACCCCCTTCGACAGGCGCCTCCCCGCGGACGCCACGCACGATCAGGTCGCTGAGCTGCTCGCAGAGCTGGGCGCCGAGCCCGCCGTCAGCGGGGTGCTGCTGCAGCTGCCGCTCCCCGCGCACCTCGACGGGCCCGCCCTCACCGGGCTGATCGACCCCCATAAGGATGTGGATGGCCTCACCCCCGTCAACGCCGGCCTGCTCGCCCTCGGGCGGCCCGGCCCGCGGCCCTGCACCCCCCTCGGGGTGATGGAGCTGCTGGCGAGCGTGGAGACGCAACTGGAGGGGGCCGAGGCGGTGGTGGTGGGTCGCTCCAACCTCTTTGGCAAGCCCATGGCCCAGCTGCTGTTGGCGGCCAACGCCACCGTCACCGTCTGCCACTCCCGCACCCGGGAGCTGCGCTCGGTGTGCGCCCGCGCGGACATCCTGATCGCCGCCGTCGGGCGGCCCCGCCTGATCGCGCGGAAGTTCGTCAAGCACGGGGCGGTGGTGATCGACGTGGGCATGAACCGCCTCACACCCGAGCAGGCGGGCAGTGCGAGCGGCCTCGTGGGCGACGTGGACTTCGCCGCCGTCCGCGAGGTGGCCGCCGCGATCACCCCCGTGCCGGGCGGGGTGGGGCCGATGACGATCGCGATGCTGCTGCGCAACACCCTTGCCGCCGCGCGCCTGCAGGCGGGGATGGTTGATTGAGATGCCCTCGCGTGGACGATCCGGAGGTGGCCGAAGCATGGGGACACGAGGACGAGGCGGAAATGCAACGTCGTGGATGAGCAAGCGCAGCCTGCGCTCGACTGCTCTGCGCGAACGCCTCCCGACTGAAAGCAGGTGTCGCGGATGAGCCTGCGCCGCCTGCGCGCGGGGGAGCTGATCGCGCTGGCGGGGGCGATCTGCCTGATCATCGCGCTCACCCTCCCCTGGTATGAGAACTCCCAGGGCAAGCTCAGCGCGTGGGCGACGTTCGGGCCCGCCGTCGCCCTCCTGATCCTCGCCGCCGCCGGCGGGCTGGCGCTCGCGCTGGCCACCGTCACCGAGCGCACCACCGCAATCCCCGTGGCCGCCGCGGTATGGAGCACCCTGTTCGGGATGCTCGCCACCGTCGCCGCCGTTGTGCGCCTGTTGGAGCGCCCGCAGCACGCCACCATGCTCTGCGCCGGGGCGTGGCTGGCGCTGATCGGGGCGCTGGCGGTGCTGATCGGCAGCTGGCAGTCGATGCGCGACGAACGCACCGGCCTCTACCCACCCGACGCCTCCACCCCGCGCGATGCCCCCCCGGCCGGCGCGCGCTCGTGAGCGCCGGGCCAGGCGGCATGGACGTCGCACGACTGCACCGCTCGCACCGGCTGATCGCCGGTGGGGGGATCGGCCTGTTTATTGCGATGTTTTTCTTCAAGTGGTTTGGGGCCAGCGTCACCGTCACGCTCCTCGGGCAGAGCTCCTTCAGCTTCGCTACCAGCGTGGACGCTTGGCACAGCCTCAGCAACACCCGCTGGCTGCTCCTGCTCACCGTCATCGCCGCCCTGCTGCTCGTGATCGCCGTCGCCCGCGGGCAGGAGCTTCCCGGCTCCTCCGCCGCGATCCTCGCGGGCCTCGCCGGCCTCACCGCGATCTGCGTGCTCTACCGCATCGTCGACCACCCCCACGGCGGCGCCGCGCTGGCGGGCGGCTCCTTCAACTACGGCGCCAAGCTCGGCCTCTACCTCGGCTTCATCGCATGTGCCGTGATCGCCTACGGCGCATGGCAGGCGCTGGGCGAAGCGGGCTCCGCGCCTTCGGGCTCGGGGCATGCCCCCTAGAATCCCCGCCGTGATCGACCGCGACGAGGTTCTGCACGTGGCGCGCCTCGCGCGCCTGGAGCTCGGGGAGGAGGAGCTGGACGCGATGGCCCGCGAGCTCGACGGGGTGCTGGGACACATCGCCAGGCTCGCCGAGCTCGACCTCGAGAACGTCCCACCCACCGCGCACGTCGTCGAGGTCACCGGGCGCCTGCGCCCCGACGAGCCGCGGCCCTCGCTGCCCCGCGAGGTGGCCCTTGCGCAGGCCCCTGCCGTAGCCGACGGCGGGTTCCTCGTACCCAGCCCCCAGGCATGAGCCCTGGGCACGCATGGCGGCGCTGGATCTGCGTCCTCGATCGCTCGTGTGCTGAGCACACTTCGCTCACTGCGTCCTTGCCCAGCTTGCCCTGCGTGCCCAGGGGAGCAGTGACGTGAGCGACCGGGAGATCGTCGAGCTCTCCGCCGCCCACCCCGCCCCGGTGGGCAACCCCGCCACGCGGATGATCCCAAAGGAATCGCAAACGTGACCCCCGCCCGTACGCAAATTCGCCCCCGCGAGGTCAACCGGTGAGCGCCGCCGAGATCGTCGAGCTGTCCGCCGCGCAGGCCGGCGAGGCGGTCGCGGCGGGCACGCTCTCGGCCGCGGAGCTGTTCGAGGTCTACCGTGCCCGCGCCGCCGCCGACGAGCTCAACTGCTTCACCTGGGTCGCCGACGGCACCCCGGCCGAGCCGGGGGGGACCGGGTCCGACGCGCCCCTGGGCGGGGTGCCGCTCGCGGTCAAGGACCTCTTCTGCACCAAGGGCGTGCCCAGTCAGTCCGGATCGCGCATTCTCGAGGGCTACCTCCCCCCCTACACCGCCACCGCCGTGCAACGGCTCGCGGACGCCGGCGCGCCGCTGTTGGGGAAGACCAACCAGGACGAGTTCGCCATGGGCTCCTCCAACGAGAACTCCGCCTACGGGCCCGTGCTCAACCCCTGGGACCGCGCCCGCGTGCCCGGGGGCTCATCAGGGGGCAGCGCCGCCGCCGTCGCCGCCGGCCTCGCCCCCTGGGCGCTCGGCACCGACACGGGCGGGTCGATCCGCCAGCCCGCCGCGCTGTGCGGGATCGTCGGGCTGAAACCCACGTATGGCGCGGTCTCCCGCTACGGGATGATCGCCTTCGCCTCCTCCCTGGATCAGGCCGGGCCGCTGACCCGCGACGTCGCCGACGCCGCCCTGCTGTTGCGCCACATGATCGGGCGCGACGCGTGCGACGCCACCTCGCTCGCCTTCCCCGAGGAGATCGCCCTGCCCACCGCCGAGAGCCTCGCCGGCCTCACCCTCGGCGTGCCCGCCGGGCTGCTCGGCCAGGGGGTCGAAGCGGGTGTCCTCGCCGCCTTCCACGCCGCGCTCGACCGCGCCCGCGAGCTGGGGGCCACCGTGCGCGAGGACATCGAGCTGCCCCACGCGCCCCACGGCCTCTCCGCCTACTACGTGATCGCGCCCGCCGAGGCATCCTCCAACCTCGCCCGCTTCGACGGGGTCCGCTACGGGCTGCGCGCCGACGCCGAGGACCTCGTCGGGATGTACACCCGCACCCGCCACGACGGCTTCGGGGCCGAGGTCAAGCGGCGCATCATGCTCGGCACCTACGCCCTCTCCGCCGGCTACTACGACGCCTACTACGGCCGCGCCCAGCGCGTGCGCACGAAGATCGTCGCGGACTTCAGCGCCGCCTTCGCCGAGGTCGATCTGATCCTCACCCCCACAACCCCCGAGGTCGCCTTCGCGCTCGGGGAGAAGACCGCCGATCCGTGGTCGATGTACCTCAGCGACTACCTCACCGTGCCCATGTCCCTCGCCGGCATCCCCGCCATCTCGATCCCCTGCGGGCTCTCGGGGGGGCTACCTGTGGGGCTGCAGCTCGCCGGGCCCCCGTTCAGCGAGAACCGCCTGCTCGAAGCCGCCCACGCGCTGGAGCGGGCCATCGGCTTCGACGGATCGGGGGCATGGGCGTGAGGCGACGCGACACTCTCAGCCGGCCGGGTGGGGGCAGCGGTCTCTGCCGGGCTGTGGGGTGCGTGTTGTGGGAGTTGGCTGGAAGGAGGCGCGCGTGAACACCGTCGAGTACGAGCCTGTCATCGGCCTGGAGATCCACATCCAGCTCGCCACCGCCACCAAGATGTTCTGCGGCTGCGCGCTCTCCTTCGGGGAGCCTCCAAACACCCGT
>DATMPY010000128.1:0-14919 GCA_035566955.1 Solirubrobacteraceae bacterium
CAGGCGCTGCTGCGCGACCCCACCTACGCGCCCGCGCTGGCCGCGGCGGCGCGGATGTCGCCATGACCCCCGCCTCGACACATCACCTACCCCGGACCCCCACCGTGGGTGTAGCGCCATGACCACCTCAACACTCCCCCACCCAAGGGCCCCCCTGTGAGGATGTCGCCATGACCCGCCTCAGCACCCTCCCCGACCCCGAGGCGGCCGCGGCGTTCGCCGCCGTCGAGATCGCCCACGCGCTGCGCCGCGCGGTGGAGCACCGGGGAGTGGCCCACCTCGCCCTCGCGGGCGGCAACACCCCCCGCCGGGCGTACGAGCTGCTCGCCGGACTGCGCGACGACTGGGGCGCGGTCGAGCTGTGGTACGGGGACGAGCGCTGCGTGGGGGCGGAGGACCCGGAGAGCAACCACCGGCTCGTGGCGGAGTCGCTGCTCGCTCAAATCCACGGCCCTGCACCCGCGGAGCACCGCATCCCCGGCGAGCTCGGGCCCGAGGAGGCGGCGGCGGAGTACTCCGCGTTGCTGCGCGCCCGGGTGCTCACCGCCGGGGAGTGGGGACCGCCCGCGCTTGACCTTGCGTTGCTGGGCATCGGGGAGGACGGCCACACCGCCTCGCTGTTCCCGGGCCACCCCGAGGTGGAGGACTCCAGCGGCGCGCTCTGCCTGCCCGTGCGCGACGCCCCCAAGCCCCCGCCCGAGCGGGTGACCCTCAGCCTGCCCGTGCTGCGAGCCGCCCGGGGCTGCCTGCTGCTCGTCACGGGCGCCGGCAAGGCGGACGCGCTCGCCAGGGTGCTCGCCGGGCCCGACCCCCAGGTGCCCGCCAGCCTGCTGGCCTCCGAGCACCTGCACGTGGTGGCCGACGAGGCCGCCGCCCAGGATGCCGCCAGCGCGACCGAGAGCTGAGGCCCGCGGCCCCGATTTCCCGAGAGTCCGAAAAGCTCCCCTGAGACACAGGGGAGGCGGGCGGATCGAAAACGTCGTACATTGAGTAGGCGCCCGGCGCCCATGGCCCGTACCGTTCCCCAACAAACCGTCGCGCCCCAGCCCCCCGCCGCAGCGATGCTCGCTGCGCTGGAGCGTGCGCGGGAGGACACGTTCGCGCTCGTCGCCCACCTCGACGACGCGCAGCTGGAGCGGGCCTACTCCCCGATCATGAGCCCCCTCGTGTGGGACCTCGCGCACATCGCCGCCTACGAGGACCTGTGGCTGGCCCACCGCCACGCGGGCCTGGAGCTGCTGCGCCCCGAGCTGGCGGAGCGCTACGACGCGTTCGAGACCCCCCGGGCGGTGCGCGGCGAGATTGAGCTGCTCGACGCCCCCGCGGCTCGCGCCTACATGGCCGCGGTCCGCGACCGCGTGGTCGCCGCGGGCACCCGCCAGGGGATCGGCGACGGGGCCCTGCACGGGCTCGTCCTGCGCCACGAGCTCCAGCACACCGAGACGATGCGCCAGGCCATGGCGATCGCCGACCTGCTCCCCCCCGGCGAGCCCCGCCTGCGGCCGCTCCCCGAGGAGGATCGGTGGCTCGAGATCCCCGCCGGGGCCTTTTTGATGGGGGCACCCGCGGAGGGCTTCAGCTACGACAACGAGCGCCCCCGCCACCTCGCCCAGACCCCCGCCTTCCGCATCGCCCGCCGCCCCGTCACCAACGCCAGCTGGCTGCGCTTCAGCGAGGGCGGGGGCTACGAGCGGCGCGAGTGGTGGTCCGCGGAGGGGTGGGCGTGGAAGGAGGAGTACGACATCACCCACCACCCCTCCGTGACGGCCGGCGGGGCGGGCGGGTCCGATTCCCCCGTCTGCCACGTGAGCTGGTTCGAGGCCGACGCCTTCGCCCGCGCGCACGGTGCGCGACTGCCCACCGAGGCCGAGTGGGAGCGGGCGGCGACCTGGGAGCAGGCGGCACGTGAAGCAGACGGCAGCCACGCCACGGGAGGCAGCCGGCACAGGGGTGGCCGCGAGCATCCGGCGCGCAAGGGGCCGGCGAGCGGGGGGCCGGCGAGCGGGGGGCCGGCAAGCGGAGGGCCGGCTCGCAGGGGGCCGGCAAGCGAGAGGCCAGTCCAGGGTGGGCCAGACGACGGCCACCCAGCCCTCGAAGGGGTCGGCCAGGTGTGGGAGTGGACCGCCAGCACCTTCCATGGCTACCCCGGGTTCGTGGCCCACCCCTACCGGGAGTACTCCGAGGTGTTCTTCGGCGAGGACTACCGCGTGCTGCGCGGCGGCTCCTGGGCCACGAGCCCACTGATCGCCACCCCCACCTTTCGCAACTGGGACCTCCCCCAGCGGCGCCAGATCTTCGCGGGCGTGCGGCTCGCCAAGGACAAGGAGGATTGATGGAGCCCGTCCGCGATCCCACCCGGCCCCCCACCAGCGGGGCGGCCATCCAGATCGACTCCCACCTCGGGGGCGCCGAGCAGCGCACCCTCGCGGAGGACGTCCTCGACGGGCTCACCCGCCCTTTCAAGGAGCTCCCCCCCAAGCACTTCTACGACGCCCGCGGGGCCGAGCTGTTCGACCAGATCTGCGAGCTCCCCGAGTACTACCCCACCCGCACCGAGCGCGGCATCCTCGACGACACCGCCGACGCGATTGCCGTCCTGACGGGCGCCGTGGAGTTGGTCGAGCTCGGCTCGGGCACCGCCGCCAAGACTCGGGTGCTGCTCGACGCCCTGCACCGCGCGGGCACCCTGGAGCGCTACGTGCCGGTGGACGTCACCGAGCAGATGGTGCGCGACTGCGCCCACGAGCTCACGCTCGAGTACCCCGGCCTGAACGTGCACGGGGTGATCGGCGACTTCGAGCGCCACCTCGACCGCGTCCCCCCCGCCGCGGGACCCCGGCTGGTGGTGTTCCTCGGCGGCACCATCGGCAACTTCCCCCCCGGCAGCCGCCGGCGCTTCCTGCGCCAGATCGCCGCGTTGCTCGGACCCCGGGATCACCTGCTGATGGGCACCGATCTCGTCAAGGACGCCGGCGTGCTCGAGGCCGCCTACGACGACGCCCAGGGGGTCACGGCGGAGTTCAACCGCAACGTCCTGCACGTCCTCAACCGCGAGCTCGACGCCGACTTCGACCCCGGCGACTTCGACCACGTAGCCCTCTTCGACGACCGCCACGAGTGGATCGAGATGCGCCTCCGCGCGCGCCGCGACCACACCGTCACAGTGCGCGCGCTGGAGCTCGACGTGCACTTCGACCTCGGCGAGGAGATGCGCACCGAGATCAGCGCCAAGTTCACCCCCCAGCGCCTGCGCAGCGACCTCGACGCCGCCGGCCTGGAGCTCGTGCGCTGGCTGACCGACCCCGAGGACCTGTTCGCGCTCACGCTCTCAAAGCCGCGGGGGTAGGGCCGAGATGGTGCTAGCGCTCGCCGTTCCAGTAGTCGCGCAGATGCACCACCGCGGGAGGCGCACCATGAGAGACGTACCCCAGCTGGCCGTACAGCCCATATTGCATAAGCCAAGCCCAGGTTACTGCTCGCCAAGCGAGCTACCGGTCACGCCATAAGAGTATCGATCGGTCAAACGGTTGGCTAAAGTCGCTAGGCATCTATCGGCTCCGTCTGATAGAACCCGGCCGTCATTCCGTGCAGGACGACTAGGAGAGGTCGGTAGACGCTATGCGGTTCGATCAGGCGTGCTTGGCAAGCGGACGAGGCTGGGGCTGCCGTGTCATCACGGCAGGCTGCGTCGGCTTCCTAGCTGTCTCGCTCGTGGCGATGTTGGCCCTGGGGCCTGCTGACGCGTCGGCTGAACCTCTTTGCACCGACACGTGGACTGGGCCGGGTGAAGGCGAATGGCAGACGGCGGGGAACTGGTCGACGGGCAAAGTGCCGAGTTCTTCGGATGTGGCGTGTATTGGTAGCGGGACAACGGTGACGCTCAGCGGAGGAAGCGGCCAGGCCAGCGTTCTCGTGGACAAAGGGACCTTGGTGATCTCGGGTGGATCGCTTGAACTGAGCAATGCGCTTGAACTCTCGAGTGTGAATGGTCTTAGGATGAGCGGCGGCAAATTGAAGGGTGCCGCGACGTTGGATGTTGCCAATTCGTTGTCGTGGACCAAAGAAGGTACGATGTCGGGTTCGGGTTCTACGGTCATTAAGCCGGGTGCGTCGGCCTCGATCGAACTGTCGTCGGGGTTCGAATTGGCGCGGCTGACCAAACGGTCGTTAGTCAACGAAGGGACGCTGACGCTCGCTCGCGGTGAGATCTTCATGTCTGAAAAAGGCTGGGTTAAGAATACTGGGACATTCGATGTGACTTCGGAAGCGACTAGCGCCCTGTTTGGCGAATCGCCTTCGGTCTTCCTCAATACCGGCACTTTCCGGAGATCGGCTGGCAGCACGGAAGTGGGTGTGTCTGTGAATTTTGAAAATCATGGTGCGGTATACGTCGAAGCGGGGTCTCTGTCTTTGACTAAGAGCACGTCTTCTAATTCCGCGAGTAGCTGGGTAGCAGCCGAAGGAAAGTCGATCAATCTCAGCGGGGGCTCGTTCTCGCAAACTGGTGGCAGCTTAGCGGGTTCTATCAAAATTTCCGGTTCGGCGGTCGTGACGGTGGAAGGAGTGAGTAGCGAAGGTGCGCAGGTGTCTCTGGGCAGCGGTACGCTGAGCGTTGGGGCGGGTTCGATGACTTTTGAAAGTCTCACGCAGGGTGAGGGTACGTTGACTGGTGCTGGCACGCTGCATGTGTCAGGGTCGTTCTCGTGGACTGAAGAAAGTACGATGTCGGGGTCGGGCGCGACGGTGCTGGATGCGGGGGCGTCGGGGTCAATTGATCCTACAACGGGCTTCGGGTGGGCGCGGTTGACAAAACGGTCTTTGGTGAACGAAGGCACGCTGGCGTTCACGCATGGAAAGATGATCGTGACCGAAGGCGCTCAAATCACCAATACGGGCACGTTTACTGCGAACACTGAACCGACGGCGTTCTGGGCTGAAGCAGGCAAAGGGTCGCGGTTCGTTAATGACGGGACATTTAAGAAGACTGCTGGGGAAGGGGAAACCGAAGTCTATATGCCGTTCAAGAATTTGGGTATTATCGAAGAAGAATCGGGGGTTCTCAAGTTCCCTTTTGGCGAATTTGTCGAATCGGAAACGCAGTATGGTGAAGAAGAAAACCCATCCGCGCCTCAACAGTTGCGTTCAGAATGTGGCGACGGGGTGGATTGTGCGACGGGCAATTTCTCTCAGTCGCAGGCTGATCTTGCGATCGGCGGTCGGGGTGTCGGTCTGGATTTGACACGGTACTACAACTCCCAGGCCGCTGTGGCGGCGACCGAACACGGCATATTCGGTTATGGGTGGACTAGCTCGTTTAGCAACCACCTCGTGGTCGAAAAAACCAATAAAAAGGCAACCCTCTTCCAGGCCGAAGGCAGCACCGTTCCCTTTACAGAAGGCGGCGGCGAATCGTTTACCGCGCCGACTTGGTCTCAGGATACTTTGAGCGGCAGCGCTGAAGCCGGATACACGTTGACGCTGGCCAACCAGACCAAGTACAAGTTCTCTGGCGGCAATGGGCGTCTGGAAAGCGTGACCGATCGAAATGGTAACGCCACAACACTCTCCTACACCGAAGCTGGGCGCTTAGAAGCAATCACGGACCCAGCGGGCCGTAAAATCAAACTAGCGTATAACTCTGAAGGGTTGGTGGAAAGCGCCAAAGACCCAATGGGGCATATAGTCAAATACACCTATGAAAGTGGGCAGCTTGCGAGCGTCACCGAGCCCAGTGAAGAAAAAGCCCGCTGGAAATTCAAATACGGTAGCTCACATCAGCTCACTACAATAACCGATGGCCGTGGCGGCGCAACGACCATGGAATATAACAGCTCCCATCAGACCATCTCTCAGAAGGACCCTGCGGAACGTACGACAACATTTGAATACAAGCCGTTTTACACCAAGACCACCAATAAAGCGACGGGAGCCGTGACCGTTGAACGTTTTGACAGCAACGACGTTCCGTTCTTGATCACGCACGGCTACGGCACCGCCAGCGCAACCACCGAAAAATTTTCCTATAACGCCGCCGGCTGCCAATTGAGCGTGACCGACGGCAACGGTCACACCACCACATACACCTATGACAGCTCGAACAATCGTACGAGCAAGCTGGATGCTGAAGGATACGAAACGAAATGGGAATACAACTCGACTCACGATGTGATTTCGATGACTACCCCGAACGGCGAGAAAACTACGATCAAACGCGAAAGCCATGGCAACCCGGAAGTTATCGAACGGCCCGCTCCTGGCGAAAAAACTCAGGTCACGAAATACAAATATGGCTCGCATGGTGAAGTGGAAAGCATGACTGATCCGCTGGAACACATGTGGAAATACGAATATGACTCCTACGGTGATCGTACGGCAGAAATAGACCCGGAAAGCAACAAGCGGACATGGGAATACAACGAAGACTCACAGGAAACAGCGACGGTTAGCCCTCGGGGTAACGCCAAAGCTGGCGAAGAAGAAAAATATAGGACCAAAACAGAACGCGATGCACAGGGTCGCCCGCTCAAAGTAACTGACCCCCTTGGCCACGTCACCGAATACAAATACGACGGGGACGGCAACGTAGAAAAGACGACCGATGCTAACGGACACACAACGGGCTACACGTACGACGCCGACAATGAGCAGACCAAGGTCGAAGCCCCCAACAAAGACGTAACCGAACTGGAATACGATGGTGCTGGCCAAGTCATCGCCGAAATCGATGGCGACAAACACACGACCAAATACGTGCGCAACGTGTTAGAGGAGGTCGCAGAAGCTACAGATCCACTTGGGCATAAAACGCTCAAGGAATATGACGCGGCGGGCAACCTGGTAAAGCTCACCGACCCGGCGAAACGCACCACAACCTACAAATATGACCGTGATAACCGGCTTACCGAAATCAGCTACTCAAGCGGTAAACCGTCAACAGTCAAATACGAATACGATAAAGACGGCAATCGCACTAAGATTATTGACGGCACGGGCACCACCAACGACACTTACGACCAACTGGATCGGCTCACCGAAAGTGAAAACGGTCATAAAGAAACCGTGAAATACGCATATGACCTTGCCAACGATCAGATCAAGATTATTTACCCCGGCGGGAAAGAAGTAACGCGGGCATTCGACCAAGACAGGCGTCTCGAAAAAGTCACAGATTGGCTCGAACACACAACCAAATTCAGCTACAACCCAGACTCCGATCTCGAAGCAACAATTTTCCCCAGCGAAACTAAAAACGAAGACAAGTATTACTACAATGATGCAGATCAAATGACCGAAGTCGATATGCTCAAGAGCACCGAAACCCTTGCGTCACTCGCCTACACCCTAGATAACGATAATCAGGTCAAGAAAACTACCGCTAAAGGACTGCCCGGCGAAGAAGTCACAGAAGCCACATACGACGAAGACAATCGCGTAACAAAATATGGTAGCACCGAATACAAATACGACGCCGCGAACAACCCTACCCAGGAGGCATCGAGCGAAAACACCTACAACGAAGGCGACGAGCTCGAAAAAGGGACCGGCGTAACCTACTCCTACGATGAACTCGGCGAGCGCACAAAAACAAAACCGTCGACGGGTCCTGTGACCAGCTACGGTTACGACCAGGCTGGCGAGCTGACCTCAGTCGAACGACCAAAAGAAGGCGAAACCGCCGAAATCAAAGACAGCTACGAATACAATGGCGAAGGCTTGCGCACCGCACAGACAATCAACGGAACCACCACCTACCTTGTGTGGAACGTGGCCGAAAAACTACCATTGATCCTCGGTGACGGAACCGACAGCTACATCTACGGACCCGACGGATACCCCATCGAGCAGATCAACAGCAAAAACGAACCCCTTTACCTCCACCACGACCAGCAGGGCTCCACGCGGCTCATCACGAGCAGCACTGGCACAATCGAAGGCAAATGCACCTATGGAGCCTACGGGACTCCAACATGTGAAGGAACCGCTACCACACCACTCGGCTACGACGGGCAGTACACCAACAGCGACACGGGCCTTATTTACCTGCGCGCCCGATACTACGACCCGGCGACCGCACAATTCCTGACGGTAGACCCGGCACTCAGTAAGACACACGAACCCTATGTTTATGTAGGAGATAAGCCGCTTACGAGCATTGACCCGAGTGGCGAATGCGCGACAGCCCGCACCGCGGCGCTCAACTCGACGGCGGAGGAATGCAAAAAGCTATTGGGAAGTATCGAAGGCCTTGCACGAGAATTGCTAAAACGTTTGCGGCAAATGAAGGAAAACAAACGCAGACTACCATCTGCGGAAGTAAAAAAATACATTAACACTTTTGAACAAAAGCAACAGGGTCTACGCAAGAAGCTCAAAAAATGGAATTTTAAAAACTGCTCGGAAGAAATTGGCGAAACCATCCCAAGGGAGATCTGGGAGCTTCCAGAAATCAAAGTGAGAGAAATCATTATAATAGGCCCAGCAGCATGAGCAAAGAAAGTCGCATCGATGCCGATCTAATAGAGCGCGCGAGCGAAAGCTGGCTGTCGGCACGGGTTGCTGATAAGGCTCCAGGTGAATGGGTCAGCGACCTACAAATAGAGTGGCTGTCATCCGGACAGTTCGAGTATATGTGCCAATTTATACTCAGACTGTGCGAAAGCGTCGATCCCCGTGACAGCGAGATCATTGAATACATCGGTGCCGATCCGATGCTAGCCCTATTTTTATGGTATCCCGATCAAGCGCTTAAGGCAATCGAAGATATGGCCGACCGGCATCCGATCATCATCGATGCACTATTTTCCATAGCCAGAGGGACGGGGTCAGACCAGGCACACATCGAAGCGATACTTGCTCGTCACGGCAGGCCGCTAGACCCACTTGAAGGTGAGTAACGGTGGATACCGCGCATAGGCCGGGTAGTCGCGCGACACGGTCAGGCCAGCCGTACCGAACTGCCCGTCCAAACGTGGAGCGATCCACTCGGCCGGACCGGTCTCCTCGACGACACGCAGCTGCGCAGCGTTCACGGTGCCCATTCTGTCGGCTTTTGGCGGTGCGTCGCCGCTCCGGCCTGGGGTGGATCTCGATCCGGTGCCTTTCGGGGGAGAGGCGGCGTGATGTGTCGTCGGCACACACGTTTTGGGCGGTGATAGAGGCCGTGAGGTAGGCTCCCCGCCCACAGATGCAGATCGAGGGCAACTCAGCGATCGTCGTCGGCGGGGCCTCCGGGCTCGGCGAGGCCACCGTGCGCCGCCTGCACTCCGCGGGCGCCGTTGTGACGATCGCCGACGTCAACGCCGAGAAGGGCCAGGCCCTCGCCTCCGAACTGGGGCTGGACTTCCTCGCCTGCGACGTGCGCGAGGAGGAGCAGGTGCAGGCCGCCGTCGCGCACGCCGCCGCCGTGGAGGGCGGGCTGCGCATCGCCGTCTGCTGCGCCGGCACCGGGTGGGCGCAGAAGGTCGCCGGCTCCAAGGGCCCCCACCCCCTGATGCCCTTCGAGATCATCATCCAGATCAACCTGATCGGCACCTTCAACGTCCTGCGCCTCGCCTCCGCCGCGATGATCGCCAACGCACCCCTCAGCGAGGAGGGCGAACGCGGGGTGTGCGTCAACACCGCCTCCATCGCCGCCTACGACGGCCAGGTCGGCCAGATCGCCTACTCCGCCTCCAAGGGCGGGGTCGTCGGCATGACCCTCCCCGCCGCCCGCGACCTCGCCCAGTACGGGATCCGGGTCTGCACCATCGCCCCCGGCCTGTTCGACACCCCCCTGCTCGCCGCCCTCCCCGAGGAGGCCCGCCAGAAACTCGGCGCCGGCGTCCCCTACCCCCAGCGCCTCGGCCAACCCTCCGAGTACGCCCACCTCGCCTGCCACATCATCGAAAACCCCATGCTCAACGGCGAGGTCATCCGCCTCGACGGGGCGCTGCGGATGCCCCCGCGGTAGGTCGCGTAGGTCGCTTGCAGACTTTTGTCCGATGGCGTCTAGCATTTCGGGTAGAATGAGGTTGTGAGCATCACTTCCCGCACCTTGCTTGAGCCCGGCCATGACGCCGAGTGGGCTGCGCTCAACGAGGAAAAGCGCCGTGCCCTCACGCCCCCGGCCGATACGCCGGTTAGCGAGTTGCTCAGGCGTGGACAGCATCTCTCGGCCCAGGCGGCAAAACTGTTGCGAGCCGTCGAACGAGCAAATGGCGGCCCTCGACCCTGAACTCGACGTTGCCGCCGCCGCGATGGTCGCCGAGGGTGCCCGCTTTGTTGTAGTGGGCGGCTTCTCGGTTATCGCCAACCGTTTCATCCGGGCGACTGAGGACGTCGACTTCTTGGTTCCCGATGACACCATTAATGACCACCGGGTGCTGGCAGCTCTTGTCAAGCTTGACGGCGTGCGCTTGCGTGACGAAGCCCCGCTGCAGGATGAGCACCTACTCGGTCGGACGCATCTGCTAGCGAAGACACGAGCCGGAGTGATTGACATCATGCGCGGGGGCCTACCCCCCCTCGACTACGAGACCGTCGAGGAACGCGCCATGCAAGCCGAGGATGACGGGGTCAGATACCTGGTCGCCGGTTTGAGCAGCATCGTCGGTTTCAAGCGCCTTGCCGGTCGTCCCCGAGATCGAAACGACCTGATCGGCTTGGAAGGGATTTACGGCGAACTCCCGATCGAGGCGATCCCCGGGCTCGACGCCTGAGTCCCCGCGCTGAGCGTCCTCTCCGCGCAACGCGGCCCTACCCAGGCCGCCCTCAAGGCGGCCCTCATCCAAAAAAATAGCCTCCGTGCCCCACCCGCATAGGCATGACACGGAGCCGTCGTCAACTTGGGGGGTCAGCTGAGGCGTTCCACGAGCATCGCCATGCCCATGCCGCCCGCTACGCACATCGACTCGATCCCGTACGTTCCGTCGAGCGTCTGGAGGTCGTTGATCAGGGTTGTCATGATCCGCGCCCCCGTCATCCCGAAGGGGTGGCCCAGCGCGATCGCCCCGCCGAACGGGTTGAGCTTCTCGTCGTCGATCCCCAGCTCGTCTTTGCAGGGGACGATCTGGGCGGCGAACGCCTCGTTGATCTCCACCACGTCGATGTCGCTCATCGACATCCCCGTGTGCTTCAGCAGCTGCTGGATCGCCGGGATCGGGCCCAGGCCCATCACCTCCGGGCGGATCGCCACCACCGTGGAGGCCAGGATCTTCACTTTCGGGGCGATCCCCAGCTCCTTGGCGCGCTCCTCCGAGGTCACCAGCAGGGCCGCCGCTCCGTCGTTCAGGGGGCACGCGTTGCCCGCCGTCACCGTGCCGTCGGGCTTGAAGGCGGGCTTCAGCGACGCCAGCTTCTCCAGCGTCGTCCCCGGGCGCGGGCCATCGTCCTTGGTGACCACCTGCTCGGGGATCTCGATCTCGTTGCCCTCCCGGTCCTTGTCCTTGTGCGCCGGGGCCGTCACCGGGACGATCTCCACGTCGTAGTGGCCCGACTCCTGCGCCGCCACCGCGCGGTTCTGGGAGACCACCGCCCACTCGTCCTGCGCCTCACGGCTCACGTTGCAGCGCTCCGCCACGTTCTCCGCCGTCAGGCCCATCGGGATGTAAACGTTGTACAGCGACCCCTCCGAGCCGTCCAGCTTGGGGTGGAATTCGAAGTCGCCTCCCTGCGTGGCCCGCGAGACCGCCTCGACGCCGCAGGCGATGTACGTGTCCCCCTCCCCCGCCTTGATCGCGTGGAACGCCATCCGCGTCGTCTGCAGCGACGACGCGCAGAAGCGGTTCACCGTCGTGCCCGGCACGTGGTGGTCGATCCCCGCCAGCAGCGCCGCGTTGCGGCCGATGTTGTAGCCCGACTCCCCCTCCGCGAAGCCACACCCCATCATCACGTCCACGATCGAGCTCGACTCCAGCTGCGGGTTGCGCTCCAAGATCGCCTTCAGCGGGACCGCCGCCAGGTCGTCCGCGCGGACCGATTTGAGCGATCCCTTCACCGCCCGCCCGATCGGCGTGCGTATGGCGTCCACGATTACGGCGTCAGGCATCTGAAGCTCTTCTCCTTGGTTGTTTGGGTCGACACTGCTGCAGGTGGGGGGCCACCTGGGTGGCGGCCCCACCTATCCCCGGGGGGAATCCTACTGATAAGAGGTCAGCACGATCCGACGTCGGCCAGATCCGTCCGTGGTCAGTGGCATCCTATGCGGTCCGATCAGCCACCGTGGTCCTGCCGATTTAGACTCATTGTTTATGTACAAGAGGGAGCCGCATGAGGGCGCGTGGATGTACGTGTCGCTGCCGCACGGCGAACGGCTCGAGGAAGGCGTGAAGGAGGCGTGTCGCCGGCACGGATGGCCGGTGCTGGCAGCAGCAGGCGAGCCCGTGGGGCGGCGACTGCAGGCGCTGAGGCTGGCGGATGCCTGCATCGTGTACATCTCCTCCTCAGCGAGTCCGGATGCAGGGGCGGAGCTCGCGTGGGCACTGTGCGAGGGACGGCCAGTCATCGTGTTCCGGAGCGGGATGGGAATTAGCGCCCCGCTCGTCGAGGACATCATGCGTGATCATCCCTCTGTACGCCAGCTGAGCTGCGATGACGTCGAGGAGTGCATGGTCGCGCTGGATGGCGTGCTGAGCGATCCCGCTTGGCAGGAGCAGGTCGCTCGGGCGGCACCCGATGGCTGAGCCGGCCACGCTCCTAACGGTCGGACACTCCAACCATACCCTGGAGCACTTCCTGGCGCTGCTGCGCGCACACGACGTTCAGGGCATCGCCGACGTTCGCTCCTGGCCCGCCTCGCGCTATACGCCGTGGTTCGACAGTGGCCCGCTTGCCGATGCCCTACGAGAAGCCGGCGTCCAGTATGCCTTTCTAGGGGGTGAGCTTGGTGGACGACCCCATGACAGGCGCCTCTACGATCAGGACGGTCACGTTCGCTACGATGTCGTGGCGCGCTCGGAGGCATTTGCTCTCGGGCTCGACAAGCTGCGCCGGGGGATCGAAATGCTACGGGTCGCGGTGATGTGCGCCGAGGAGAACCCCGAGCATTGCCACCGCCGGCTGCTCGTGGCACGTGTGCTCTACGAGGAGGGCGTACCGGTGCTGCATATCCGCGGAGACGGCCGGCAGGAGCTGGAGGGTGGTTTCATACGGCTGGATTCACTGTTCGAGGAGTCTCTGCCATGGAGATCTACAGCATCGGTTTCACGAAGACGACGGCCGAGCACTTCTTCGGTCGGTTGAGGAGCAACGGAGTACGGCGGCTCCTGGATGTGCGTCGGAACACATCCTCGCAGCTGGCGGGCTTCGCAAAGGATCGCGATCTGCCGTACTTTCTGCGGGAGTTGGTCGGCGCCGAGTACGCGCACGAGCCGCTGCTTGCTCCTACCGACGAGATTCTCAATGCCTTCAAGCGACGAGGAGCGATGACGTGGGAGGAATATGAAGAGCGGTTCACCGCCCTCCTGCGCCAGCGCGAGGTCGAGCGTCGCCTTGATCCGGCCACGTTCTTGACACCGACCGCCCTGCTCTGCTCGGAGGCGACGCCCGAGCACTGCCACCGCCGCTTGGTGCTCGAGTACTTGGCCGAACACTGGGATGGGCTTCAGATCGCTCACCTGTAGGCAGCCGTGCACGGCCGGATACCCTGCGGCGCATGCCCAGTGAGCAGATGCTCGTGGTTGCAAACTCCCGCAAGACCGGCGCGCGCTGTGTTGCCGGAGTCACGCTTCGGAACCGTCGGCTCGTGCGCCCGATCTCCCCGTACGGAAATGGGGGGCTCTCCGACGCCGAGTGCGGGGTGGACGGGGGCACCCCGCAGCCGCTCGAGATCGTGTCGTTTATGCACAAGGGCTCCGCGGGAGATCCGGCTCAGCCGGAGAACTTGGTGATCGCCGCGACCCCATGGAAACGCGACGGCACGGCAGCTCCCGATGCCGCACTCAAAGTGCTGATCGACGTGCTCCACGAAGGGCCCGTCCTGTTCGTCAACGGCGGGCGCGCGGTGCCCGAACACGTCGCCACAGAAGGCCTGGAAGCCTCGCTCGTCCTGATCGAGCCCAAGCACCTGCGGTTTGGTCACGGACCACAGGCCGAAGCACCATACGCCGGCAGCCCCCGCGCGCTCTTTGGATTCGGCGGGCAGGACTGGAACCTACCGGTGACCGACTTCGACGTCGGCCCCAAGATCCTCCGGCTGCCCGAGGGCGTCTACGGGTGGGACGAGCTCGGCCTCCACAAGCCTAGGCGCACCTTGCTCACAATGAGTCTCGGGACGGCGCACGAGGGATGGCACCACAAGCTCGTGGCGGCTGTTCTGCGTTTCCCGTGAGTGGGCGAAGAACGGCCAGATTACAAATCCAGGCGGCTTACTCCCAACTCGTCGAAGCCCACGTGGTGGGCGAGCTCGTGGCGCACCGTTCTGACGACTTGGTCGCGCAGCAGTTCTGGGTCGTGCCCGAAGTCCCTGCGCAGGGTGTCCCTGAAGATCACGATCCGGTCGTGCGTGTCGTCGCGGCGGGTCTGGCCCCCCTGGTAGAGGCCGTACGCCCCCGCCCGTCTGCCCCCGTCGGAGATCACCACCGCCACGTGGCGTAGCGCGTTGCGCAGCAGGTCCGGCAGGTCGTCCAGCGCGTCCCGCACCAGCTCTTCGAAGTCCGCGTCGTTCAGGGGGTCCAGCTCCATGAACTCCGCTTCCTCCGGGTCCACCCCCAGGCCCTCCCGCCCCAGCTCCTCTGCGCGGCGCACGATCTCTTCGAACTCCTCCTCCGATTCCGGGTTCTGCCAACCCGCCATTCTCACCGCCACGAACGCGAACGCCGCCGTCAGCACCGCGATCGCCGCGATCCCCAGCACCAGGTCCTCCACCGCCCGCACCGCCCCCACCGTGCTGAAGCCCTGCCCCACCACGATCACCACCAGGCCCACCGACAGCGCCACCAGCGC
>DATMPY010000129.1:0-19280 GCA_035566955.1 Solirubrobacteraceae bacterium
CGGCCTGCCCTCCAGCCCACTCGCCCCCGCGCCCTCCGCGCTCGGTTTCCGCTGGAACTCTCCAGGAACCTGAGCAGTCCACACCCTCGGGACTGAGCGGCCCGCACCCCCGGGACCTGAGCAGCCCACACCCCCGGGACCTGAGCAGCCCACACCCCCGGGCCAAGCAAGTCCCGCCCCGCCCGGTGCCAGACGCGCCAGAGCGCATGGGAGCATTTAGATTTTGGGACGAGCGGACGCAACTTCCGTCCCGTCGCTCGGTTGCGAACCCCATAGCCGGTAACGTCGGGCGCCCGTCCGCCCAATTTCCTGCGTATGGAACGTACTCCTGCCAACAAGCGATCCAGCTTTACGGCCGCAGCGGTGGCGATCGCCCTGTCGCTCATGGCGCCCATCGGGGCGCTGACGCTCGCGGGGCTCGTACCCGCGGGGGCGGTGGCCTCTCAGGTCTCCGGAGGAACCTCCCCGCCCGGCACCCCTACGGGGAATTCGGGATCGCAGAGCGGGGGATCGCAGAGCGGGGGATCGGGGAGCGGGGGGTCGGGGAGCGGGCCGGTATCGGGAGGCCAGGCCCCCACCACCCAGGGAGGCACCTCCACCGGAAACTCGACGGGGACCACGACAGGGAAATCAACCGGGAAGTCCAGCGGGAAATCGACTGGGAAATCGACCGGGAAGTCCAGCGGGCGGTCGAAGAAGCCGGCGGGCAAGGGGAGGAAGGCCCCGCCGCCGGCGGTGGCGATCACGAACGCCCACTGCGTGCCCGCGAGC
Source organism: Solirubrobacteraceae bacterium (assembly GCA_035566955.1). Taxonomy (GTDB): domain Bacteria; phylum Actinomycetota; class Thermoleophilia; order Solirubrobacterales; family Solirubrobacteraceae; genus Palsa-744. Next base: position 772 of record DATMPY010000129.1, read on the forward strand.
AACTGCAGCACAAAGCCCCACGAAGTCTCCACCCACGGCACCCTGCTCGTGCAGGGTCGCGGCTTGAAGGTCGGGGCGGCGGTGTCGTTCCCGCGGTCGTGGGGGGCCCACATCGCAAGCAACTCCCCGAGCGCCCACCTGCACGCCTCCAAGCTCGGGCTGGTGGTGACCGTGCCGAGCAACGCCCACTCCGGGGAGATCGCCGTGACGCTGGGGGGAGGCAGGAGATCGAACCTGTACGGCCCCATCAAGGTGGTGGCCCACGCCCTCCACCCCCCCCCGCCGAAGCGGGTCGCGCCTCCGATCGCACCAGCCCCCGTGAGCGGGACCGTCAGCTCGGTCGCCGGAACCGCGTTCGCGGGCCAGGGTATGTGGATCTGGTACATGAGCCAGTCCAACGGGGGCAACATGGCCGCGATCGTGGCCCAGGCCCACGCCGCGGGGGTGGGGACGGTGTTCGTCAAGAGCTCCGACGGCTCCACCAACTACTGGAGCCAGTTCAGCCCCCAGCTGGTGGCGGAACTGCACGCCGCCAGCCTAAAGGTGTGTGCCTGGCAGTACGTGTACGGGAGCAACCCCGTCGGGGAGGCCGAACTGGGGGCGCGGGCCGCGGCCAACGGGGCCGACTGCCTGGTGATCGACGCCGAGGCCGAGTACGAAGGGAAATATGGGGCCGCCCAGCAGTACATCGACACGCTGCGCGCGAAGGTCGGCCCCACCTACCCCGTGGGGCTGGCGTCGTTCCCCTACGTGAACTACCACCCCTCGTTCCCCTACTCCGTGTTCCTCGGGCCCAACGGAGCGCAGTTCAACGCCCCCCAGATGTACTGGCACGACATCGGCACCAGCGTCGCGCAGGCGTTCGTCACCACCTACGAGCAGAACCTCGTCTACGGGCGGCCCATCGTGCCCCTCGGCCAGACCTACGGGGGGGTGAGCAACGCGGAAATCGTGAGCTTCCGCTCGCTGGCGAGCGCCTACGGCGCCGGCGGGGACTCCTTCTGGGACTGGCAGGAAACCTCGACCTCCGGGTGGGCCTCGCTGGCGGAACCGCTCAACACCACCCTCACCGTGCCCCAGCCCGAGCTCACCTCGCCGCTGCTGCGCGAAGGCGCCCGGGGCGACCAGGTGCTGTGGCTGCAGGAGCACCTCGCCAGCGCCCTCCCCGGCCAGCCCACCACCGGCATCTTCGAATCCCAGACCGCCGCCAACCTCGTGCAATTCCAGACCGCCCACGGCCTGCCCGCCACGGGCGAAACCGATGCCACCACGTGGGGGGACGTGCTCGCGCTGGCGCCCGTGGAAGTGAACTGGACCGCCGCCGGGCCCCAGACCTGAGCGCTGGGCCACAGGCCGCCTCCCGGTAGCCTGGCGATTTCCACAGCGATACCCCACCCAGCCAGGGGGGCCTAGGCATATATATATTTTTTTAGACTGCGTGCAACTATCGTTATACGCAGTCTGGATTTTAAGTTATCGCCCTCAGACCCGCTGGATCAGGGTTCCCGTCCCGAGGCCACCACCGCAGCACATCGTGACGAAGCCGATCTCCTTGTCCGAGCGCTCCAGCTCGTGCAGCAGGGTGGTGATCAGCCGCGCCCCCGTGGAGCCGAGCGGGTGCCCGAGCGCCATCGCGCCGCCGTTGACGTTGACGCGGTCCATGTCCGGGTTGTGCTCGCGCCGCCACGCCGCCACGACGGGGGCGAAGGCCTCGTTGATCTCGATCAGGTCGATGTCGTCGATGCTCATCCCGTTGCGCTCGAGGATCTTCGCCGTCGCCGGGATCGGCCCCTCGAGCATTTTCACGGGGTCGCAGCCCACCGTGGTCTGATCGACGATCCGCGCCCGCGGGCGCAGGCCGAGCACCTTGGCCTTGTCCGCCGCCATCAGCAGCACCGCCGCCGCGCCATCGGAGATCTGGGAGGCGTTGCCCGCGGTGATCTTGCCGTCGGGCTTGAACGCCGGCTTCAGCTGGGCCAGCGCCTCGAGGTTCGTGTCGGGACGGATCCCCTGGTCGGCGACGAACGTGTCGCCGTTGACCTGGAACGGCAGGATCTCCCGCTCGAAGCGGCCCTCCTGGGTGGCCTGGTGGGCGAGCTGGTGGGAGCGCACCGCGAGCTCGTCGAGCTCCGAGCGCGGGATCTCCCACTGGTCGGCGATCATCTCCGCGCCCAGGCCCTGCCCCACGATGTTGTGATGGGCCATCAACTCCGGGGTGAACGCGAAGCCGAACTCCTGCTGGGTCTGCATCCCCGCAGCGAACGGGAGGTGGCCCATGTGCTCCACGCCGGAGCCGATCATCGCGTCGTGCACCCCCGCCGCGATCAGGGCCGCGGCGAAGTTGACCGCCTGCTGGGCCGAGCCGCACTGGCGGTCCACCGTGGTGGCCGGGGTCTCGATCGGAAGGCCCTCCTGCAGCCACGCGTTGCGCGCGATGTTGAACGCCTGCTCCCCGAACTGCTGCACACAGCCCGCCACCACGTCCTCCACTTCGGCCGCATCGATACCCGCGCGGGCGATTACCTCGGTGTAGCACTTGCCGAGCAGCTCGTTGGGGTGGGTGTCCCTGTAGTAGCCCTTCTCCTTGTGGCCGCGCCCGATGGGGGTACGGACAGCCTCGACGATCACGACCTCGCGGCCCTCTGGCTTGCGCATTTCAAGTCCTCCGTGCGTTGCGTTCGATGATGTTCCTCGCAACCCCAACCTGCGGCGCTCCCGGGGCACGAGGGCATCCGGCGGGGTGCCCGGTGCCTCCAACACATACTCTACCGCGTGACCCCACTAGATTGACTGGTCAGTCAACCAAACTTTTCCTCGGCCCCGACCCGGCCAAGACCATCTCGCAACCGAAAGAGCAGGACTACCGTGGAGGAACACGCATGAGGAAGCGCGCATGAGCGAGCAGCTGGCGATCGTGGGATCCGGGGCCATCGCCTGTGGCCTGGCCGCCACCGCAGCACACCATGGCTCGGTGCTGCTGCTGGCGCGCTCGGAGAGCTCCGCCGACCGCGCCCGCACGAGCGTCGACATCACGCTCGCCCGTCTGGCCGCCGAAGTGGATCCCGAGCACGTCCAGGTGGAGACCGATCTGGGAGCGTTGCGCGAGGCGACGTTCGTGGTGGAGGCCGTGGTCGAGGACTACCAGGTCAAGGAGGCCCTGCACGCCGAGCTGCTCGGGGTGCTCCACCAGGACGCCGTGCTGGCAAGCACCACCTCCTCGCTTTCCATCGAGCGACTCGCACAGGCGAGCGGCATCCCACAGCGCTTCGTGGGCCTGCACGTGTTCAACCCCGTCACCCGCATGCCACTTGTGGAGCTGATCTTCCCCGCAGCGGCAAGCGCGCGGACGCGGGAGCGCGCCCTGGCGCTGTGCGAGACCTTCGAGAAGACCCCCGTGGTAGTCCCCGACGTGCCGGGGTTCGTGGTCAACCGGCTGCTGTTCCCCTACCTGTTCAACGCGGTACGGCTGCTCGAAGAGACGGGGATGACCGCGGAGGACATCGATACGTGCATGAAGCTCGGGGCCGGCCACCCCATGGGGCCGCTGGCGCTACTCGACCTGGTGGGCCTCGATGTGGCGAAGGCGATCGGCGAGACTCTCAGAGAGTCGATTCCCCAGCGCATCGAGCAGCTGATCGCCGAGGGTGCCCTGGGCCGCAAGAGCGGGCGGGGCCTGCACAGCTACTGAGCGCCGCCCGGCCCCCGTGCCCTGGACCTCCCACCCCGTGCCCTGGACCTCCCACCTACGTGCGTCTCCGGGCGCGCCCGATCGTGCAGGTACGCATCTGGCATCCCCCGATTATGCGATTCGTCACACAGTGACAAGAGTTTTCTTAAGGCGCCCGACTTTTATGTGAGCTTCATCAACGGTGGGATACTTGTTAGCGCGACACAGATCGCAACGCACACCCGCCTCCTCCCAGTGCACACGCTCCGGCTCGCTCCCCCCGCGGGCCGGACGTGTGCCTGGGAGGTTTTTTTTCGCCCCCCGGCCACCGTTGTCACAGGTCGACAGCCCCAACTTGGGGGACACGTGGTGTGGTGAACCCCCACTCCACTACTCCCACGGAACGCTTCGCGGGTGGTGCGACTCACTCCCCAGGGGACACTTCGCGGGCAGGCACGGGGCGGCGCTCGCGGATGCGCACGGACTCGATGCGGTTGTCCCGCACGGACTCCACCCGGATCGAGAAGCGACCCGCCGCGATCGTGTCCCCGCGCCGGGGGAGTCGCCCCAGCTCGGCGAACACGAAGCCCCCCACGGAGTTATAGGCGTCGCTGTCCACGGGGAGCGACACCCCGTGGTCCTCCAGGTCGGTGACAGCCACGTGGCCGCGCACGAACAGGTCTCCGTCGGGCAGCCTGCGGACCTCCCCGGCGGCGGGGTCCGTCTCGTCGGCGATCTCCCCCACCACCTCCTCGATGATGTCCTCCACGGTCACGATCCCCGCGACGCGGCCGTACTCGTCCACCACCACCGCGAGCGACGTGCGTTGGCGCTGCAGATCGGCGAGGAGGTCGTCGAGGGGCTTGGTCTCGGGCACGATCGGGGCGTCGTGCACGACCGGCTCAAGCGTTGCGTCGGGCCCGTCGTCCATCAGCCGACGCGCGAGGGCCGAGGCGTGCACGAGCCCCCGCACGCGGTCGCGGTCCTCGCCTTCGGTGACCACCAGGCGGGTGTGGCCGGAGGAGACGCACAGCTTCAGGGCGGCCCCAACGTCCCGGGAGATATCGATGGTGACCACCGCCGGGCTGGGGGTCATCACCTGGCGGGCCTCCTGCTCGTGCAGGTGGAAGACCCCCGTGAGCATCCCCGCCTCCCCCGGGTCGAGGTGCCCGCCCGCGTAGGACTCGGCGATCAGCCGCTTGAGCTCGTCGGGGGAGCCCCCGCCGGACTCGTGGCCCATGTCCACCCCGAACACCTTGAGGATGCGGGCGGAGATGGCCGTGATCGCGCTGATTACCGGGCGGAAGAGAACGGCGAAGCCCTGGAGGGGGCGGGCGATGCGGCGGGCCACGCTCTCCGCACGGTCGATGGCGTAGAACTTGGGGACCATCTCCCCAAAGATCAGCTGCACCGAGGTGACGATCACGTACGCGATCGCCACCGAGATCGCCACCGCCAGCCCATGGGAGATCCCGCCGCCGAAGGCGTCCTCCAGGGCGTGGGCGATCGTGGGGGCGCCCAGCGCGCCGATCGCGATGGAGGTCATCGTGACCCCGATCTGCACCGCGGAGATGTACTCGTTGATGCCCTCCAGCTGGGCGAGCGCGAGCGTGGCGCCGCGCATCCCCTGCTCGCGCATCACCTCCAGGCGCGCCCGCCGGGAGCGCACGAGGGCGTACTCCGCGATCACGAAGAACGCGTTCACCGCGACCAGCAGGGCCGCCAGGATCAGCTTCAGCCCGGTCACGCCCGACCGTGAAGGACTGCCCCACAGCGAAGGGCTGGGGCGGTGCTACTTCGGGGGGATTCGTCTTCGTCGTTCATCGATGGCCGACGGCCCTAACCGTAGCAGGGGGCCCGGTCGGCGTGGGGGCGGTCGATGGGCGGTCAATCGAGGCTGTCGATCCGCAGGGCCAGCGCGAAGTCCGCCTCGGTGAGGCCCCCCTGGGAGTGGGTGGAGAGCTCCAGGCGCACCCTGTTCCAGCCGTGCACCAGAATGTCGGGGTGGTGGTTGGCCTCCTCCGCCAGCTCGGCCACGCGGTTGACGAACGCGATCGCCGCGGGGAAGTCCGCAAACGTCCACTCGCGCACGATCGAGTCACCCTCCCGGGTCCACTCGCCGCCCGCGAGGCGCTGCTCGATCTGCTCATCGCTAAGTAGGGTCATCACTGGCCTGGCCTCCGGTCTATCGCCGGTTGGTCGATTCGCCGGTTGGTCGGTTCGCCGGTTGGTCGATCGCCGGCCTTTGCACATCGCATGTGGGGCTCGTCGCTGCCCTCCAAGCGTCACTGGCTGGGAAACTGCAACTGCAACTGCTGGGGCCCGAGCGATTCTACCTCGCTCGACTTGGCGGTCGCTATGGAACCCGCCGCGGCCGCCGCGGCGATCACCGCGCAGGCGGCCAGAGCGAGCGCGGGAGCCCGGTAGCGGTCGCCGAGCTGGAGCACGAGCGCCGCGATCGCCCCCGCGATCAGGCCCCCCACATGGCCCCCCCAGGAGATGCCTGGCAGGGTGAAGCTGATCACGAGGTTGAACGCAATCAGCATGCCAATCCCACTCTGCATAACCGGAATCTGGCGCGCGCGCATCTCCACGGCGGCCGCCCCCATCAGACCGAAGACGGCCCCCGAGGCGCCCACGGTGAGGACGTGGGGGGAGACCAGCAGCGCGCCGAATGACCCCGCCAGGAGGGACACGAAGTAGATGGCTGCGAACTTCACGCTTCCGAGCGCGGGCTCGAGCATCTGGCCGAGGATGTAGAGAATCCACATGTTGAAGCCAATGTGGATGATGTTCTCGTGCAGGAAGCCACTGGTCAGCAGCCGCCACCACTGCCCGTGGGCCACTCCCTGACCAGCCAGTGCCAGTATTTCGCTGCTCCCGAGCAGGGCCCCTTTCAGATAGACCCCGCCCCCAACCCCGCCACCCGACACCGTCAGGTTGCCCTCCGCCAAGAACGCGAACACGTTGACCGCGATCAGCGCGTAGGTCACCCATGGCACCGAGGCCAGCTCGCGCATCCGCACCACCTTGGTGCGCTGCCGGGCGCACTCGGGACAGCGCATCCCCACCTGCGTGGGGGTCATGCAGTCGGGACAGATCGGACGCCCGCAGGAGGAGCAGGAGACGCCCGTCTCGCGCGAGGGGTGGCGGTAGCACGTGGCCATGGGGGATGAGAGCCTACCTCCCCGACATTCAGACTAACGGCAGAACGGCACCCGCCCAAGCGGGGGCTGCGATCAGGCTCGCTACAGAACGACCCACGCTGCCCCCGCCCGGGATCGCCAGACCGCGACCCGGAAGACTCACGGGGAGACCGCCACCTCCGGAACAGGAGGCGCGGAGGCCACCCTGAGAGCCTTTTTTCACCACAGTGGCTGCTCGAAGTGCAGTTGGGAGCGCATCTTCTGCAGGCCAAGCCGCATCCTGCCCTTGATGGTCCCCACGGGAGCGTCGAGCATGGCGGCGATCTCGGTGTTGGTGAGGCCGCCGTAGTAGGCGAGCTCGATCACCCGACTCTGCTCGGGAGGGAGGCCCCCGAGGATCGCGCGGACCTCGCGCGCGGCGTCGCGGCGCCCAGCCTCCCGCTCGGTGCGCTCAGCGGCCTCGAGTTGCTCCTCGATGCCGTCGTCGCTGACCCTCCCGCGATCGAGCACCACCCTGCGGCGCAGGGCGTCGATGGCGCGATGGTGGACGATGCCGAGCAACCAACTGCGCACGCTCCCCCGCGCGCCGTCGTAGTGGGCACCACTGCGCCACAGGGAGAGGAAGGCCTCTTGCACCACGTCCTCGGCGAGCGCGAGGCTCCCGCACATCCGCAGCGCCAGCGCCAGGGCGGCGCCAACATGGCGCTCATAGATGACCGCAAAGGCGGCAGCGTCGTTCTCGCACACAAGCTCCATGAGCTCGCCGTCGGCGAGCGTGCTCAGAATGGCCGAGGCGGCCTCCGCAGAGCGCTTGTAGCAGGCGATATTCGACATCGGCACTTCCAACCCGAAGCCACGGATCAGGGAATCCGCAACCGAGCTTACTCACATTGACCCTTAACCGAATAGCAGAATAGTTCCGCGCGTGTACGGCCGCAAGCGCCTCACGCGCCGCGCGCGGCCCGCCCCGGCTCGCCCGGGGCGCCGTCCCCGGGCTGTCCGCGGCGGCGGGCTCGCAGCACCACGAGCGCCAAGCCCGCCGTGCCACCCACCACGATCGCGGCGGCCGGGCGGACCCAGTTGCGGGGGTCGCGCATGGCAGAGAGCTCCCAGCCCTCGAGCTCCTCGGCGGCAAGCTCGGTGATGCTGGTGAGTGTCTCCTCCAGCCTCCCCGTGAGGTCAGCGGGGGGCTCCACGGGCGCGAGCGCCCGTCGCAGCAGACTCTCGAAGTTGGGTACGTCGCTCACGTGGTGCTCCAGAGATTGGGTACGTCGCTCACATCGTGCTCCAGTTCATCGCCGGCCCGTCTCGCCGACCGCGGAGCGGTCCTCTCCATCGCCATCCCCCGCGGACTCGCCCCCGGGAACATCCGCCACAAGACCCTCCAGCTGCTTGATGGCGCGGTGGATGAGCACCTTGGTGGCACCATCCGAGCGTCCCAGAGCCCGGGCGATCTCGCGGTTGTCCATGCCGAGGGCGAAGCGCATGATCAGCGCCTCCCGGCGGTCGTCGGGCAGTTCGCGGACCCCCGCCAGCACACGGGTGAGCTCGTCGCGGTCCTCCACCAGATCCTCCGTGGTGTGGGGAGCGCTCAGCGCGGTGGTGTCCTCGATCGGGGACACCGGCCGGCGGGAGCGGTCGCGGTAGAGGTTGGCGGCGAGGTTGTGTGCGATCCGGATCAGCCATGGCCGCAGGGGGCGCCCCTGGGACTCGCGCTGAGCGCGCTCGAAGTGGCGGTAGGCCTGCAGAAAGGTCTGCTCGGTCAGGTCCTCGGCGTCGTGGTGGTTGCCCACGCGATAGTAGGCGTAGCTGTACACGTCGCGCAGGTGGGTGCGGTACAGCTCCGAGAACTCCCCGTCGAGCTCCGCCTTGGGCTTGGGCCCTGGAGGGTGGCGCAGGCGGGCGGAGCCCGCCGAGCCGGGCCCCTCCTCCCCACTCGAGGACGGCGAGCCGAGCCCGCCGGGGCCCTTCTCTCCAATTACTTGCTTGGCCACTCATTGCACCCTAGCTCCGCGCCGCCGGCCTCCCGGGCCACCCAGGTTGGCGTGCTCGCGGCCATAGGTTGGGATACCCGTGGGCGCGGAGACCGTTACAGTTGGCCAGGATGGCGATCGACCGCGCCAAGACCATTCGGGGGGCCCTCGCGGGCGCCCTGGCGGCGGGCGTGTGGGCGGCGCAGATGCCGCTGGACAAGCGGGCCTTCGGATCGACCTTCGACGACGTGGAGCTGCTCGGCAAGGGAGTCACCCGTGGGCGGGGATGGCTAGCGGCGGGTTGGATCCTGCACCTGCAGAACGGGGCCCTGTTCGGAGCGGTGTATGCCAACGTGGCCCCCCACACACCGCTGCCCTCGTGGGCGCGAGGCGCAGCGGCGGGCCTCGCGGAGAACTTCGCCACGTGGCCCCTGGTGGGGCTCGCCGACCGCCTGCACCCCGCCCGGGACGAGCTGCCCGCGGCGTTCGCCAACCCGCGGGCGCTGGCGCAGTCCACGTGGCGCCACCTGCTGTTCGGGGTGCTGCTCGGGGAGCTCGAGCGACGCCTCAACGCGGACAGCGGCGCGGACCCCCGCGACTACTCCCAGCTGATCTCCCCCAACGGCCACATCCGCTCCGAGCACCTCGCCGCGGCCGGCTGAGCGGTACCGCGCGCGGGGCAGAGCCGACGGGGAGACTCGAACTCCCAACCTCTCGCTTACAAGGCGAGCGCTGCTACCAGTTGAGCTACGTCGGCGCGGCCTCGAATCGTACCGCCAGACAACCCGGGCGCACGACTGTCCGATCAACGATCCGAAGCCGACCCGGTGTCTTGGCCAGATCCGCTTTCCTGAACAGACCCGCCGCCCTGACTGGACCCCGTATCCTGGCCAGACCCGCCATCGTGAGCAGACCTCGTGTCCTGAGCAGATCCGGTGCCCTGAGTGGACCACGTGTCTTGGGGGGACCCACCGCCGCCACCGGACCCCGTGCCCTGGACTGAGCCGCCACCCCGACTGGACCCCGCGTCCTGGCCAGACCCGGTCCCCTGATTGGATCCCGTGCCCAGACCAGACCCTCCGTCCTGGCCGGACCCACCAAGGTGGCTTGGCCCCTCCCCAAAATTCGGGCCATCCCCGCGAGCCGATCCGCCGTCCCCACGCGACCCGCCGCCATCACCCTGCCCCGAGGCCACCGTCTGCCCTGGGTCCCCGCTCTGAACTGTCACATCGATTTGGCGTGGCCCCTTGCCCCGGTCCGCATGTTCGGGAGCGCCACGCGGAGGGGCAGCGCGTTGTTCGACGTACCAAGCCCCGGCGGTGTTGGGTGAGCCACTGCCGCCGTTGCCCAGTCCGCCGGACGGTGAGGGGGCCAGATGATGCTTGGGGGTGGGAGCCACCACACTAGCCAGTGGCCCGCCGCGGGCCGAACCGTGCCCCGGGCGACCACCGACCCCCACCGCCGATCTCAGGGGTCGCCTGTGGGTACGTACCCGGAGGGCGATGCGGTGCTCGGAGATCGCCCATGCGAGCTCTCCCCGCGAGGCGCTCGTGAGAGCGCCCTCCGATACGGGGCCTCCTGAGCCAGTGTGCGGGGGAGCGACGTGGGCTGCCATGGTGCGGCGAGGTTGGCGAGGAGGAGCGTGGCTCTGGGTGTGGACCACGGCACCGGCGATGAGCGTGCCCGCGGTTGCCGCCACGGCGCCGCCCTTGAGCAGCAACCCGCCGAGGCCGGCCGTCCCCCCGCCCGCGGCGAGTTCGGCAAGCCGTTCGGGAGCCGGAGCGCTCTGACCAGAGCCACCGGCGATCCACTGGAGCAGGGTGGTCGGGGTCAGTGCGGTGGCGGCGGTGCGCAGCGCGACCCGTGCCCTGTACACCAGTCCACGCACCGCGCTGTGGGTGATACCGAGATCGGTGGCAACCTGCTCGTGGCTGTGCCCCACCACCGCGGTGCGGATGATCGCCTCGCGCTGCAGCGGGGGCAGGGATGCCACCTCGGTGAGCGCCTCGCGCGTGATCAGCCCGCGGTCCATCTCCGATTCTCTCGCGCTGGCCCAGCGGGAGGGGTCGGCGACTCGATCGGGCTCGCGGGCGGCGTCGCGCATGGCATTGAGGGCGACGTTGTGCACGATCCGGTACAGCCACGCTTTGGGCTGGCTCACGTCGGCGCCCTCTCGCAGCGCGATCCAGCTCTTCAGCAGCGCCAGCTGCAGCACGTCCTCGGCGCGCGCCTCCGTGAGCCCGAGCCGTCGGCAGTAGCTCAGCAACTGCCTGCGGTAGCGGTGCACGAACGCCTCGAAGGCACGCTCATGGCCCTGCCCTACCAGCGCCACCAACCGCTCATCCGACTGCGTGGCCAGCAGACGCGTGGAGATTCTCGGGCTCATGTCATTTCATGGGGCCCACCCCACACCGGGTTCCCCGATCCATTCTCCCAGCAGCCCCGGCAGTGGGGCGCCCACTCGTCCCATAACTCTGTTGAACACCATATCGGCCCCAACCTCACGGAGATTGAGGAAAAGACCGGATGGTCCTGTGCGTTTACCCGAAGCGGGGCGCACGAAACCCAGCGGCCCGCACGGAGAGCTGGAGCTCCGTGCGGGCCGGATGGGTGGTGGTGGCGCTCTCTTGGTGCTAGTGGATCACAGCGACCCACTCCCACACCGCACCGGAGCCGGTTAGGCTCAGCTCCGCCCCGCGCACCGTCGCCCCAGGTGCCAGCGCAGTCGTTTCGCAGCTCGGTGGCTGGTCGTCTTCGTCATTCATGTCCATCTGGTCGTCACCTTCGTCGCCGCCGGCCTGCGCATGGTCTTCGCCGCCCCAGCCGCCGTCGGAGGAGGTGGAGGACTGCCAGGGCGGTGGTCCACCGTGCTCCCCTTCCTGGTCACCCGATTGGTCGTCGCCCCCACCTTGGTCGTCTTCGCCGGTGCCGGTCGGCGTCGGGGGGGTGGCGGGGATGCATATGAGCCTGGTGCGTTCGGTCACCTGCCCGCTCACCTTGGCGCCACCGGTCAGTTCGATCGTGAGCACCCCGTTTTCGAAGGTGAGGACCTTCCCCGCCGATTCGCCAGTGGGGGTGGTTGGTGAGGTAGGGGACGTGGATCCGGGGGTCGTGCTGGTTCCAGTGGGCGTGCCCGACCCAGGGGCGGAGGGTCCGGTGAGATCGCCGAACCGCACCAGACGATGACGCCTGGCCTTCCGCGCATGCCCGCGAGCGTGGCGGGCGGCATTGCGGCCATGCCCGTGATGAGCCGCCGACGCAACCCCAGGGGCAGTCAGCGTCATGGCGATGGCCAACACGGAAAATAGGATGATCCGTTTCATGGTCAACCTCCTTGCGCCACACCTCGGCGCGGTCGATTCGTTTTGCCGGGCTGTCTTCCTATGGGAAGGACAACCGGTGCGACACACCCGGTCCACGCATCTCACGCTCTCTCTCGTGCAGAAAAAAATTCACCGGCCTGCGGCGCATGCGCCCGGCACCCCCCGAGGCGACCGACCCGGACACGGTGGACCGACCCGGACACGGTGGATCGAGGCTCAGGGCAGCAGATGTTCGAGGATGTTGCCGACTTCATGCACCACCGTCCCGACCAGCGAACCGGACTGTTCTTTGCCTGAGCCGGAGGATTCCGTGCCGGAGCCCGTGGGTTCCGATCCGCTCGATCCGCTCGACCCTTCGGGGCTGCCGGAGCCAGAGCCCCCACCCGGCTGGCCTGCGCCGGAGGAGCCGCCGCCTTCCCCGGGGCTCGGAGCCTGTGAGGCACCCGCCCCGGAGCCGTTGCCGGCGGCTGAGCCCACGGGTTCCCCTCCACCACCCGAGCTCCCGCCCTGACCGGGGGCCCCGCTCTGAACGGGTCCTCCGGGTGCGGAGCCGCCTGATGGGGTTGTGCTCACGGTCTGTCCCACCGCGGGCGCACCTGCGTGGACATTGCCTCGTGCGGGGGAGGGGGACCGCGGCATGTGCAGCGCGCGGGGCGTCCTCCCCGATGAGCCGGTGGAGAGACGGCGCGTGCCGGGAGCGTGAGGTTCCGCGCCCTGCCTTCCCCGGCCGGCGCGGTAGCCCGTGTGAGCCCCTCGACGAGAGCGCGTGGAGAGCGAGGGTGCGCCGCGCGGGGGGCCCCCGAGATGGGAATCCGCGGAGGATGGCCGCGCGGCGATTGCCCCGGCGGTAGGGGCGGCTGTGGCTGTGAGCTTGTGCTGATGGCGGTGGCGATGGATGGGTGCCCGGAAATGGACGACCGCGGCGCCGGTGATCACGGTGCCGGCGGTGACGGCGAGGACGCCCCCCTTCAGCAGCAGCCCCCCCAGGCCCGCCGTTCCCCCGCCGGTGGCCAGCTCGGTGAGCCGTTCGGGCGCGGGGCCGGACTCCTCGGCGCGGCCGGCGAACCAACCGATGAGCGGAGGGGGGGTGAGCGCGGTGACGGTCGCGCGCAGGGTCAGGCGGGCGCGGTAGAGGAGCCCGCGAACGGCGCCGTCGGTGATACCGAGATCGCTGGCGACCTGCTCGTGGCTGTGGCCGGCAACGGCGGTGCGAACGATGACCTCCCGCTGAAGCGCGGGCAGGGCGGCGACCTCGGCGAGGGTCTCGCGCAGGGCGAGGCCGCGGTCGACGTCGGACTCGCCCGCTCCCAGCCGCAGGGGGGGGTCGGCGACCGGATCGCCGTCGTGGGCGGCGTCGCGGATGGCGTTGACGGCGGTGTTGTGCACCACGCGGTAGAGCCACGCTTTCAGGTCGCGCACCTCGGCCCCCTCGCGGACGGCGATCCAGGTCTTGAGGAGGGCGAGTTGGACGATGTCCTCCGCACGCGCATCGGGGAGCGGGAGGCGGCGAGCGTAGTAGAGCAGCGGCTTGCGGTAGCGGTGGACAAGCGCCTCGAAGGCGCGCTCGTGGCCCTCGCGGACGAGCGCGAGCAGCCGCTCATCCGACTGAGTCGCCAGCAGGCGGGTTGGAATTCCTGGGCTCATCACACGCTTTGAGCGCCGTTACAACACCCAAGGCCTGCGGCCCTGGCGGCCGAGCGCCCAACCATCCTTACGACTGATTCGACACGTACCAGAATAGAACCTCACGCGGTTGGACGAAAAGCCACCCGCTGAGGCCGACGATGGTGGGTTCTTGTCTCGAGGCCCGGGAACAGTCCGGGGACAGTTAGTCCCTGAAGGGCCCAGGCCTAAGGGGCCGGTCGTTCCCCCGCGGCGGTCCAGGCCTCAGGCAGTCGTTGCTCGAACGCCCGACCTAGAGGCAGTCGTCTCTGGGACGGTCCGGGGCGGCCCGCCAGGATGGGCCGCCCCGAGACCTCTGTCCCGCCCCGTGGGGAGGGGCGTTGTGCGCGCGAGACCCCGGTCCTGCCGACGGAGGGATGGAGCGCCATCGGCAGGCTCCGGGAGCGGATTTCCCGCGCCGTGCCTGGTCCGTTCGAATGGACGCCCTTTAAGACACAGCTCTGGCACAAACCTCACGCGGCCGCCGCGACAATCGTGATCGCACACCGCATCGATCGCGATCCGTACGGGTTATTCGGGGCGAAGTTCACAGATTCATCGGAGCTGGGGGCTCGAGGCCAGGCGGGTTGGGCCTCACCTGAGTAGGCGTTGCAATCATCCCTGCGAGCAAAGGAGGCAGACAGATGCGCCTGAGAGGGCTTGTGGCTTTGGCGTGCGCGGTTGCGGTGTCGTCGGTGACGCTGGGGGCGACGGGAGCGTCCGCCTTCCAGCATCCCAGCCCGGGGGGTCGCTGCCGGGTGGGTATTCAGGTGGCTCCCCGGCGGATCGCGGCGGGGGACCCGGTGGTGGTCTTCGGGCGACTCGTGTGCCGCGGCCGCGCCAGCGCGGCGGATCAGGTGGTGCGGCTCTTCCACCACGTCCCCGGCGTTCCGGGGTTTGCGTTCGTGCAGAGCACCACTACGGACGCGCAGGGCTTCTATCAGTTCCAGCGCGCGGATGGGGTGGTGGAAACGAATCGCATCTGGCACGTGCGCTCGCACGGGGCGGAGAGCCCCAACAGGGGCGTCAGGGTCGAAGCCCAGGTGACCCTGGTGGGGCCTCCGGAAGGGACCCAGATCCTCACGGGCCCTGCCAACAAGGTCACGTTCACGGGCACGGTCAACCCGGCGGATGTGGGCGCGAGGGTGATCCTCCAGCGCCAGAACGCGCTCACGGGCAACGAATGGCACAGAATCGACTCGGGGATGGTTGAAGCGGGGGGCGCCTTCACGATCGTGCACACGTTCAAAGTGCCGGGCGACTCCGACATCCGAGTGGTGGTGCAGAGCCAGGGGCGCAACGTTCCCAGCTTCTCGAACGTGCTCTCCTATGAGATCTCCCAGGCGCAGAACCCCGCGCTGACGATCGCGGCCTCGGCGGACCCGATCGTCTTCGGGCAGACGGTGACGATCGGCGGCACGCTCGCGGGGGGAGCGAACAAGCCGGTGACGCTGTTGGCGCGCACGATCCACCAGCGTCGCTTCGCGCCGGTGGCGCAGGCCACCACGGATAGCGCGGGGGTCTACTCGTTCCCGGCGCAGATGCCGGTCAACAGCACCTTCTACAGGGTGCAGGCGGCTGATCCGTCATGCTCGACTGTGCCCCACGTGGCGGCCTGCACGGCGGCCATCGTGCGCTCGGCGGTGCTCTACGAGGGCGTGCGGGACGTGCTGGACGCCCAGGTGTCGGCCACCTCGGTGCTGGAGGGGCAGACGGTGACGTTCACGGGCAGCGTGGCCCCGAGCCACCCGGGCCACGTGGTCTACCTGGAGCGCCAGAGCCCGTCGGGGGGCGTGTTCCACGTGGTGCAGGTGGGCACGTTGAGCGGGGAATCGACGTTCTCGATCCCCTACCAGGTGTACAGCGTGGGGAGCGAGGTCTTCCGCGTCCACATCCCGGGGGGCCCCGAGAATGGGGAGGCGGTGAGTCAGCTGTTTACGATCCAGGTCAACCCGGCCCCAGCGGCGACGTTGGCTCCGGAAAACCCGCGCAACTCCTCCTCCCCCTCCGAGGGGTCAACCTCGGAACGGAAGGGGGAACGAGAAGGAGAACGGGAAGGGGAACGGGAAAGCGAAGGGGCCGGTGAAGGCGGCGGCGGCGAAGGCGAATCAACTCACGGGGGTCACCACCACCACCGGTAGAGCCAAGGGCAAAGCGCAGGGCGGTCCGCCGACGTCTCTGGTCAGCGTCGGCGAGCCGCCCCGCTCTGTGCGAGTGGGACACGCCCGCGTGACCGCAACAGTCGCCGACGATGAGGCGAGCCGGCATCAACATCAAAAATTCGAGTTGCGTCTAACCAACGTTATACGCAACTCAAAAAAGATATATGCGCCTCCCCGACCCTCTCGACCCGCTCGCCTCACCGACCCGCTCTACCCGTTCGCGCCACCCCACCCCTTTCTACGCTCCGCTCGGGGTGCCAATCGGCATGGTCCCGAGCCTCAAACGGAGGCGCTCACGAGAGAGACAGACCGAGACGGGCCGAGACGGCCGGCAAACGGGGCCTTGGGCGCGACTCAGGCGGCCACGGCCCGCGTCTGCAGGTGGGCCCCGACCTTGCGCTTGACGCGCTGGAGGGCGTTGTCGACGGTCTTGGTGTCGCAGGCAAGGCGCTCGCCGACCTGCTCGTAGGAGCAGCCGTCCAGGTAGAGGGAGAGAACGCGGCTCTCGAGCTCGGAGAGGGCGGTGGAGAGGCAGCCGACGAGCGAGCGGAGCTCCTCGGAGGAGATGACCTGGTTGGCGGGGTCGTGCACGGAGGGGCCGGGGAGCACCTGGTCGAGGGTGGGCACGTCATCCCCTCCGGCGGAGGGGGTGGAGGAGAAGGAGACGTACTGGTTGAGGGGGGTGTGCTTGTTGCGGGTGGCGGTCTTGACGGCGGTGATGATCTGGCGGGTGATGCAGAGCTCGGCGAAGTTGCGAAAGCTCGACTCGCGGTCGGAGCGGAAGTCGCGGATCGCCTTGTAGAGGCCGACGAGGCCCTCCTGGATGAGATCGTCGGAGTCGCCCCCGGCGAGGAAGTAGGAGGAGGCCTTGAGGCGCACGAAGCCGTGGTAGCGGCGCACGAGCCGGTCGTAGGCGGTGCGGTCTCCCTGTTTGGCCAGGGCGATCAGGAATCCATCGTCGACCTTGACCTCAGATTGAGGGTTACTGGAGATACGTGCCACGAGCAAGTCCTTTCCCGGGCCAATGCAGCCCGGATCGCTCAGTGGCGCACTCCTCCCCCGGCGCCAACGACTATGGAATTTGAACTACGGGTCAAGCTTAGGTTTAGCGTTACAGGCGGGGAGCGTGGCACAGTTATGGAGCGTTGTCAAGGGCGGGGCGGCGATCGTGCAAGATCTCGTACAGGATCGTGGCGGCGGTTGCGCAGGATCTGGCACAGTTATGGAGCGTTGTCAAGGGCGGGGCGGCGATTGTGCAAGATCTCGTACAGGATCGTGGTGGCGGTTGCGCAGGATCTCGTACAGGATCGCGGCGGCGGCGGCGGCGACCCCGAGCGACTCGATCCGCCCGTGGAGGGGCAGGGAGATCAGCTGATCGCACTCCCCGGCGACCCGGGGTCGCAGCCCGCGGCCCTCGCTGCCGAGCACGAGCACGACCTTGCCGTGGTAGTCGGGGCGGTCGTAGGGCACGGTGGCGCCCGCCCAACGGCCACCCTTCGAGAGGCTCGCGGTGCGCCCCTCACCCCCGCCACCCGCTCTGGAGATGTCCCTCACACCGGAACCCCCTGCCTCGTGACCGACCCCTGGTGGGCGCTCCGCCGCGGCGCCCGTGCCCCCCTCGGTGGGCGCTCCCGCGGGGGGAGCGCTGGCTCCATAACTCCACCCCCCCGCGCGGTGGGCGTCCCCGAGGAAGTCGGCGAGATTGCGGACCTGCGCGATGCGCAGATGCTCGACGGCGCCGGCGGAGGCCTTGCAGACGGCGGGGGTGACCTCGGCGGCGCGGCGCTCGGGGATCACCACCCCGGTGGCTCCGGCGCACTCGGCGGTACGGCAGATGGAGCCGAGGTTCTGGGGGTCCTGGACCTGGTCGAGGGCCACGATCAGGGCGTCCTCCACGGCAAGCAGCTCATCAGCCGAGACGTAGGGATAGCCCCCGGCCTCTGCGCACACGCCCTGGTGGTGGGGTGAGCCGCAACGGCCCTCGATCTCCTCGCCGGAGACGACCCGCGCTCGGACCCCCGCAAGCCAGGACTCACGGGCGGCGCCCGCCGTGGCCCACACCTCCCCCACGCTCCGGGCTCGCCGCCCGCGCAGGGCCTCCACGACGGGGTTGCGGCCGTAGAGAATCACAGCGGCAGCAGTTCGAAGCCGCCCGGTCCGTCACGTACCTCCCAGCCGGCAGCCGCGATCTCTTCGCGCAAACGGTCGGCCGCCGTGAAATCACGGTCCGCCCTTGCCCGCTCACGCTGGGTCGCCAAAGCCTGCACATCAGACGGTGCGTGGGCGGGCGCGGTCAGCAGGCTCTCCAGCCCCAGGACACCGAGCATCTCGCGCAAATGGGCATCCCCCTTGACCCTGATCACAGGGTGGGTCGCCTGGCGAATCCATTCATTGAGGTGAGCAAGCGCTTCGGGGGTGTTGAAATCATTTGCCAGAGCCCCAAAGAAGCGGTTGCGCAGCTCATCGAGGTCGCCGCCTGGAGAAGAGGGGCCCGGCTCGCCGACCTCTGGCCGACTGCGCCACCCGCCTGGAGAAGAGGGGCCCGGCTCGCCGACCTCTGGCCGACTGCGCCACCC
>DATMPY010000130.1:0-10113 GCA_035566955.1 Solirubrobacteraceae bacterium
CAACTGCTGGGCGACGACTCCCTGCAGCGCGGCGGCGAGCATCACCCGGATCTGCTGCTGCTGGTGGGGCGGGAACACGTCGATCACGCGATCGATCGTCTGCGGCGCATCCTGTGTGTGGAGGGTGGCGAGCACGAGGTGACCGGTCTCCGCTGCGGTCAGCGCGGTGGAGATCGTCTCCAGGTCGCGCATCTCGCCGACGAGGATCACGTCGGGGTCCTGGCGCAGGGCGGCCTTCAGCGAGTCGGCGAAGCTGTGCGCGTCGGAGCCCAGCTCGCGCTGGTTGACCAGGCAGCGCTTGTGGGGGTGCAGGAACTCGATCGGGTCCTCGATCGTCATGATGTGCTCTTCGCGGGTCTGGTTGATCTCGTCGATCATCGCGGCGAGCGAGGTCGACTTGCCCGAGCCGGTGGGACCGGTGACGAGCACGAAGCCGCGCGGGCGGCGCGTGAAGTCGTGCACGGTCGCGGGCAGCCCCAGCTCGTCGATCGAGGTGAGGTCCACGGGGATCAGGCGGAAGGCGGCCCCGATCGCGCCGCGCTGGTAGTAGGCGTTGACACGGAAGCGGGCGTGGCCGGGCACCGAGTAGGCGAAGTCGAGCTGCCAGTCGGTCTCCAGGCGCTGGCGCTGGTCGCCGGTGAGGATCGAGTAGACGATCTCCCGGGTTTCGGTGGCGGACAGCACGGGGTAGTCCTCCAGCGGAGTCAGGCGGCCACGCACGCGCACGGTCGGGTGCGCCCCGGCGGCCAGGTGCAGGTCGGAGGCGCGGCGGGAAACCACCTCCATCAGGAGATCCGCGAAATCGAAGCTCATCCTCCTGCCCATCGACCCCCCCGGCGCCCGCGGCACCCCCCGTCGGGGCCGGGTGGACGAAAATTCGAGTCGCCCCGCCACCCTGGGCGAGATCTTGCAGACGCCCCAAGTTGCTCACCTAGCGGGACCCCTCGGCATCGATATATATAAAATCCCAAGTGCGTATAACCATAGTCAGACGCAGCAAAAAAATAGATATACATACCTCGACGCCACATTTTGGTGTCGACGCACAAAAGACGATGACCCTCAGCATCAATATGTAAAAATCCGCATTGCGTACAACTATAGTCATACGCAACTTTTAAATTAGGTATCCACCTCCACGCCCACCTGGCAACGCACGACGCCCTAGGTGCCCAGCACTCGGGCGACCTCGGCGATCGAGGTGCGGCCCTGGCGGACCTTGTCGAGGCCGTCGTCGCGCAGGCGCCGCATGCCCTGCTGGAGCGCGACCTCGCGCAGGTCGTCGGCCGCGCGGCGTTCGAGCGCGAGGCGGCGGATCTCCGGGGTGATGCTCATCACCTCGTAGATCCCCCCGCGGCCGCGGTAGCCCGAGCCGCCGCAGCGCCGGCAGCCGGTCGGTTCGTAGGCCTCGAGGTCGACGAGCGCCTTGTAGCCGTTCTGGCGGAGCACCTCGGCGGAGATGATTGTGCGCTGCTTGCAGTGCGAGCAGAGCATCCGCACGAGCCGCTGGGCGAGCACGCACTCCAGGGCGGAGGCCACGAGGAACGGCTCGATGCCCATCTCGATCAGCCGCGCAATCGCGGAGGGGGCGTCGTTGGTGTGCAGCGTGGAGAGCACGAGGTGGCCGGTGAGCGCGGACTCCACGGCGATCTGGGCGGTCTCGCGGTCGCGGATCTCGCCGACCATGATCACGTCGGGGTCGGCGCGCACCATCGCACGCAGGCCGGCGGCGAAGGTGAGGCCGGCCTTCGGGGAGACCTGCACCTGGGTGAGGCCCTCGACCTGGTACTCGACGGGGTCCTCGACGGTGATGATGTTCTTCTCGGGCGTGTTGAGGGCCTGCAGCGCGGCGTACAGCGTGGTCGACTTGCCCGAGCCGGTGGGGCCGGTGACGAGCACGGCGCCGTGGGACTGGTGGAAGCCGTGCTCGAAACGCTCCCGCTCGGAGTCCCCCATGCCGAGCTTCTCGAGCGTCATCACGACGGACTCCTTGTCGAGGATGCGCATCACAATCGACTCCCCGTGCACGCTCGGCAGCGTCACGACGCGCAAGTCGACGTGGCGCCCGTCGACGGTCAGCCCCACGCGGCCGTCCTGGGGGAGGCGCTTCTCGGAGATGTCGAGTTCGGCCATGATCTTCACGCGCGAGACGACTCCGGGCCCCATCCGCCGCGGCACGGTGGTCACGTCCTGCAGGACGCCGTCCACGCGGAAGCGCACTCGGGTCTCCTTGCCGTCGGGGGCGAGGTGCACGTCGGAGGCGCCCTGCTCGACGGCCTGGGCGACGATCTGGTTGACGAGCTTGATGATCGGCGCGTCGTCGGAGGTCTCGCGCAGGTCGACGACCTCGGCGCCTTCCTGCTCGCCCTCGCCCTCCTCGATCTCCCCCCGGGCGACCACGTCCTCGAGGCGGTCCAGGCGCGAGATCAGCGCGGCGATGTCCTCCGGCGCGGCGACGGCCACGCGCACCTCGTAGCCGGTCATGATCGCGATGTCGTCGACCGCGAGCACGTTCGAGGGGTCGGTCATCGCCACCAGCAGGGTGCGCTTGTCCACGTACGCCACCGGCACCGACTGATAGCGCTTGGCAGCGGTGGTGGTGACGAGGTTCGCGGCCCCCATGTCCACGTGGAAGACGCCGAGGTCGAGGTGGTCGAGGCCGTAGCGCTCGGCCAGCGCGCGCGCGAGGGCATCGTGGCTGAGCACCCCGTCTTCGACGAGCACCCGCTCGGGGGTGGTCCCAGCGCTGCGCGAGGTGGCGATCGCGTCGTCGACGCGCTCGCGCGTGACGAGGCCCATGTCCACGATCACGTCGGTCAGGAAGCGCGAGGAGGAGCCCCGCCGCGAGGGCGCGGTGATGCCCACGCGGCCCGCGGGTGCCTCCTCGTCGTGCAGAGTTGACCGATCTTCGACCGGCAGGTCGCCACTCCCCAGCGAGGTCCCCACGCCGGCCAGGGACTCCTCGGCATCCGTGTCGTCGCGCCGTTCGGGCAGCGCCACGACCACGGGCGCCTCCTCGGCCTCCATGCCGAAGATCTCGCGCAGGTCGGGGTGCTCCTCGATGCGGCGGGCGCTCACCGCGCCCACCCCCGGGCGGACGTCCCCGCCCTAACCGCCTTCGACGTCAAGCAGGAAGGCGTCCTCATCAGGCGGATCGCCGCCGTCCGGCTCGCGGGCGGCGCTGCGCATGACATCGAGCGGGGCGGGGCAGCCGGTCCACACCTCGAGGCTGAGCGCGCCCTGGGCGACGAGGATCTCCAGCCCGTCGAGCGTGGCCACCTCCCGCTCGCGCGCGGCCGCGAGCAGCGGGGTGTCGCCGTCGGTATAGACAAGATCGACCACATAGGAGTACCTCCCGACGAGATCGAGCGAAAGCCTTAGCTGGTTGAGGTCGCCATCCCCCCCACCGGACGGTCGTACTAGCCCTACCGAGGTGCAGTTGATCAGGATGTCGGCCCTTTCGGGCAACGGGACGACGCGGGCCCCGAGGGCGTCCGCAAGCGCAATCGCGCGCTCGCGCGTGCGATTGCAGACAGACACCTCCCGTGCCCCCGCCTCGCGCAGCGCCCACACCGCAGCCCGCGCGCTGCCCCCGGCGCCGAGCACGAGCGCGCTCTGCCCGCGCGGGGAGCGCCCAGCGCGCTCCAGCGCGGCGATCAGCCCCGGGGCGTCGGTGTTCTCTGCCGCGATCTCTCCGCCGGGGGCGAAGCTCAGCGTGTTGGCCGCCCCGATCTCCCGGGCCGCGACGCTGGCGGAGTCCGCGAGCGCGAGCGCGGCCTGCTTGTGGGGGATCGTCACGTTCGCCCCCACGAAGCCGGCCGCCGGCAGCGCTCGGACCAGCTCGTCGAGGAGCTCCGGAGGTGCGGGCAGCCGCTGATAGCGCCACCCCTCAAGGCCGAGCGCGGCGAGCGCCGCGTTGTGCATCGCCGGCGAGCGGCTGTGCGCTACGGGCCAGCCGAGCACGCCGAGGCGCGTCATCCGTGCCTCAGGCAGGCACGCCTCGGCGCCCGCGAGGATGTCACCCGTACGTGCCGCACACGGGCCCGGGCGCTGCCGCACGGCGGCGCCCACGTGCCGAGGGGTGTCATCCCCGTCTCCGACAGGTGGGCACCCGCCCACCGTTGCGGCTGAGCGCTTCCTGGTAGGCGGCGCTGTTGTGTTCGAACTGGGCGTAGCTGGTGGAGAACACGAGCTCCCCACAGCCGTCGGCGCCATTGACGTAGTAGAGGTAGGGCACGTGCGCGGGATGCGCCGCGGCCGCGATCGCGGCCATCCCGGGGTTGCTGATCGGCGTCGGCGGCAGGCCCGTGTGGGTGCGGGTGTTGTAGGGGGAGTCGATGTGCAGCTGGGCTTCGGTCAACGGCCGGGTGTAGTCGTTCAGGGCGTAGCGGATCGTGGAGTCGATCCCGAGCGGAATGCCCTGACTTAGGCGGTTGTAGATCACGGCCGCCACGCGTGAGCGGTCGCGCTCCAGCAGCGCCTCGCGTTCCACCATCGAGGCGACGATCAGCAGCTGGTAAGGGGTTATGTGAAGTGTGTGGGCCCTGCGAACCTCGGCCGCACCAAAATTTTCTTCGAACGCGTACAGCTGCTCGGACACCAGCTTGCCGGCGGCGGAGCCGGCGTACAGTTCATAGGTCGCGGGGAACAGGAACCCTTCGAGGTTGCGCGTCCCCCGGGGCGCCCCGTAGCGGGCCGGGTTCAGCAGCGACGAGCGCCGGGCCGCCGCGAGATAGCTGCCCCTCAGCCCCTTCGCCTTGGCGATCAGCGAGATCTGCGCGCGCGTCTCCCCCTCGGGGATCGTGATCTTCACCACCGGCCGCGCCGCGGGGGGCGGTGGCGGTTTGGAGCTCGGCAGCGCCTTCGCCAGGGCGAACGCCGCGACGGCCAAGAGCGCGATCGCCCCGAGTGCCAGCTTCTGCCAGCGCGCGATCCGCCGTGCTCTCCTTGGCGGCGGATGTCCACCCACACCCATTCGCAGGGTACGCCCGGCGGGAGGTCCGGTATGCGCAGGCGGCTCCGCGGGCGGCGGTTGGGGCGCGACTGTCGAGGGCGCAGGCAGCTCCGCGGGCGGCGGTTGTGGCGCGACTGTCGAGGGCGCAGGCGGCTCCTCACGGCTCGGTATGTCCGCGCCCGCCGCCTGGGCACGACGTAGCGCGCGTTCCGCGCGGGCGCGTTCGCGTTCCTCGGTTGTGCGGGCCCCGGTTGACAAGGCGTCCAGCCTAGAGGTTGGAGGCGGCCGGGTGGTTGCCTTCCCGATGCCGGATGGCGAGCCAATCCTCGAGCATGATGGCCGCGGCGCGGGAGTCCTCTGGCGCCTTGGCACCCTCGACCTGTTGCGCCAGGCGCGTGGTGAACCGCTCGTCGTGCAGCTCAACCGGCACTCCCTCCCCAAGCCGCCGCTGCAGGCGCTGTGCGAACCTCCTGGTCTCCCGTGTCTGCTCGCTGTCCTCGCCGCCCAGCGAGAGCGGCAGGCCGACGACGACGCGCTGAACTTCGCGCTGCTCCACGAGCGCAACGAGTTCGTCCATCCCGCGCCGGGTCGCGGACCGCGCAATCGCGTCGATCGGTGTGACGAGCGTGCCGCTTGGATCGCTCAGCGCACAGCCACAGCGGGCGCTGCCGTAGTCCAGGCCGAGCGCGCGCATCAGTGGCACAGCCCACGGCGTGGACTCTTGCGAAGCGAGCGGGGATGGACTTGATCGGCCTGGGGTGCGTGGAGGTGCATATATCTTTTTCGACGAGTGTCTGACTATCGTTATACGCCGCTCAAATTTTTCATATCGACCCTCACCCGTCCCCGGACCCGCCCGCGCCCAGCGCGGCCTCGATCGCGGCGCGGCCGGCGGCGAGCGCCTCGTCGAGCTTCTCCACGTCGCGGCCACCGGCCTGGGCGAGCGTGTCGCGTCCACCGCCGCCCCCGCCGACGACGGCGGCCGCGGCCTTTACGACGGTGCCGGCCTTGACGCCACGGGCGACCAGTGAGGGGGCAATGCCGACGATCAGGTGCACGCGCCCGTCGAGCGCGCCGCCGAGCACGATCGCGGCGTCGGGCAGCTTGCCCCTGAGGCGATCGACGAGCTCGGGTAGGGCCTTGGGATCGGGGATCTCGATCGTGGCGCTCAGCACCCGGGCGCCGTCGAGCTCGGCGGCCTGTGCCACGAGTGCGTCGATATCGACCCCGCCGCCGGCTCCGCTACCGGCGGCGCCCTGCCCACCGGCGGCGCCACCCATTCCGCCGCTGCGTAGCGCCTTCAGCTCCTTCTCCAGGCGCCTGCGCTCGAGCTCCCGTTCGCGCACGGCCTCGGGCGCGCCCTCGGGGCGGGTGCGCAGCGTGGCGGCGATCTCGGCGAGCCGGCGGTCCTGGGCGCGCAGCAGCTGCACGGCGGCGGGCCCGGTGAGGGCCTCGATGCGGCGCACGTTGGCGGCGCTGGATGTCTCGCTCTGGATGTGAAAGGGCCCGATCTCGGCGGTGGAGCGCACGTGGGTGCCGCCGCACAGCTCGCGGGAGTACTCCCCCTCGCCGATCTGCACCATCCGCACCACGTCGCCGTACTTCTCGCCAAAGAGGGCCATCGCGCCGAGCCGCCGGGCCTCCTCCAGGGTGGTGGTGATCGGGCGCACGGGGTCGTTGTCAAGGATCCAGCCATTCACGCAGTCCTCGACGTCGCGCAGCTCCTCGGCGGTGAGGGCCTGGCTGTGGCTGAAGTCGAAGCGCAGCTTGTCGGGGCCCACGTAGGAGCCGGCCTGGCGCACATGCGTACCGAGGCGCCCGCGCAGAGCGGCGTGCAGGAGGTGGGTGGCGGTGTGGTTGCACTCAGTGGCGTGGCGGGCGGCGTGGTCCACGCGGGCGAGCACGGGCTCCGCGGGGTCGAGCGTGCCCCGCTCCATCACCACTGCGAGCGCCTGATCTTCGCCGAGGCGAAAGACGCCCTCCACACGCGCGCGGCACTCCCCACGCTCGCACTCGATCACCCCCACGTCGGAGACCTGGCCGCCGCCGGCGGGGTAGAAGGGGGACTCGGCCAGCTTCAGGAGGTAGCGTCCGCCGGCTCGCTCACCAGGGGGGCTCTCGTCGGGCGCACGGTCGCCGGGCCCGCCTTCGCCAACAGCGCCCTCGCCGCCCACCGCGTCCTCCACGCCCACGATGCCCTCGCCGCCCACCGCGCTCTCCCCGGCCGCCGCCGAGCCGTTGACGGCGAACGGCGCGAGCGCCCCCACGGTGGTGCGCTGCGACTCGGTCTCATACCCGGTGAAGCGGGTCTGAAAGCCAGCCTGGGCGGCCAGCTCCCGTGCGTGAGAGAGCGGGTCCCCGCCCACCCCACCGACCCCCGCTCCGCCACCGGCACCTGCCGCGGCGCGGGCGCGAGCGCGCTGGCCGGCCATCAGCTGCTCGAAACCCTCGGCGTCGACGCCGAGCCCGCGCTCGGCCACCAGTTCCCTGGTCAGGTCGAAGGGGAAGCCGTAGGTGTCGTGCAGGGTGAAGGCGTCGATCGCGGCGATCCCCTCGGCCCCGTCCGCCAGGGCGCGCTCGATCAGCTCCTCCAACAGCCCCGTCCCCTGCTCCAGGGTCCGCCCGAAGCTCTCCTCCTCGGAGGCCAGCCACTTCTCGATCGCGTCGCGCTGCTCCACCAGTTCGGGGTAGGCACCGCCCATCAGCTCGCGCACGACCGCGGCGTAGCGCACCAGGAAGCCACCCTCCATCCCGAGCGAACGGGCCCGCTGGATCGCACGGCGCATGACGCGGCGCAGCACGTAGCCTCGTTCCTCGTTGGAGGGGACGACGCCGTCGGCGACCATGAACGACATGCCCCGCGCGTGGTCGGCGAGGATCCGCAGGGCGCGGTCGGTTGGATGGTCCTCGCCGTAGCGCCGGCCGGAGAGCTCCTGGCCGAGGTCGATCAGCGGCTGGAACTGGTCGGTCTCGAACACAGACTCCTTGCCCTGGAGGATCGCGGCCATGCGGTTGAGCCCGAGCCCCGTGTCGATGTTGTTGCTGGGCAGCGCGCGCAGGTGGTCGTGCGGTTCCTGGTTGTACTGCATGAACACGAGGTTCCAGAACTCCAGGAAGCGCTCGTTCTCGCCCCCGGGCAGATCGTCGGGCGCGCCGAAGTCGAGGCCGCGATCGAGGTAGAGCTCCGAGCAGGGACCGCTGGGGCCGACCGGCCCGGCTTCCCAGAAGTTCTCCGAGCGGGGGCAGCCCACGATCCGCTCGCGGGGCACCCCGACGGCCTCCCACAGCTCGATCGCCTCCTCGTCGGGCCCCAGCCCAAGCGCCTCGTCCCCCTCGAAGACCGTCACCCAGATGTCCCGCGGACGGAAGCCGAAGACCTCCAGCGAGAGCTCCCACGCCAGCTCGATCGCGCCCTGCTTGAAGTACTCCCCGATCGAGAAGTTGCCCAGCATCTCGAAGAACGTGAGGTGGCGCAGGGTGGAGCCCACCTGCTCGATGTCCGGCGTGCGGAAGCACTTCTGGCAGCTCGTTAGCCGCGGCGCCGGCGGCGCCTCGCGCCCGAGGAAGTAGGGCTTCAGCGGCTGCATCCCCGCGGTGGTGAGCAGCACCGAGCGATCCTCGGAAGGCGGCAGCAGCGAGGCGGACGCCAACCGCCGGTGCCCGCGCTCCTCGAAGAAGGCGAGAAAGCGCTCGCGAATCTCATCTGAGGTCATGGTCGGATGATCTTAGGGGCCGTCGCAGCCATGCGGTCGATACGAAGTGCTGACGGAGTCGACGGTGACGGGTACCGGAGGGCTGTGCGCCGGTCATCGGCTCCGTCAGGAGATGGTGCCGTAGCCGAGGATCACGTCACCCTCGTACAGACACGCGATCTGCCCCGGCGCGGTGCGCTCGATCGGCTCCTCCAGGTGCACCTCCACGGCGGGGTGCACCCCGGGCCCGGGGTCGCGCTCGACGCGGCAGGGATACCGCTGCCCCCGGGAGCGGACCTTGACCCCGTCCACCCGCGCGCCGGGGCGGCGCAGGGTGACGTCGCGCACGGCGACCGTGCGGGTCAACAGCGCCTCGCGGGGGCCGACGGTGACGGTGTTGGCGCGGGTATCGGTACCGAGCACGTACAGCGGCTCGGGTCCGCTGAGGCCGAGGCCGTGGCGCTGACCGATGGTGAACGCGTGGGCGCCCCGGTGCGTGCCGAGCGGGCGCCCGGCGCGGTCGAGGATGCTGCCCTGCCCATCGCCGCCCGCGACATCCCCATGGCGGGCCAGGAAGCGCTCCAGGCCGGTGCCCGCGAGGAAGCAGAGATCCTGCGAGTCCGGCTTGCGCGCCACCGCGAGGCCCTCGCGCTCGGCGATCTCGCGGACCTCCGCCTTGGTCATGCCCCCGAGCGGGAAGCGCAGGCGGGCGAGCGACCGGGGGTCCAGGCCGGCGAGCACGTAGCTCTGGTCCTTGACTGGGTCGCGCGCCATGCGCAGGAGCGGCAGGTGGGTCTCGCCCGCGCAATCCCCCGGCGCGCCGTCTGAGTGTCCACCTCGCATGCCATCCCCTAGCGCGCCGCCCTCTCCCGCGTCACCCGGCCGCGGATCGTCCGGCTGTGCACCGCGGCTCCCCGCGGGGCCGTCGCGGTGCACCCGCGCGTAGTGGCCCGTGACGAGCCGCCCCGCCCCGAGGCGGCTCGCCAGATCGAGCATCGCATCTAGGCGCACATTGCCGTTGCAGCGGACGCAGGGGTTGGGGGTGTGCCCGTGGGCGTAGCCCGCCAGCCAGCCCTCCACCACCCCGGCGCGGAACTCCTCGCGCAGGTCGATCGAGAGGTGCGGCAGGCCCAGCCCATGGGCCAGCGCGCGGGCGCCCCGCACCGCCTGGGCGGAGCAGCAGCTGCGCTCCCCGTCGTTCTCCGGATCGGCCCACAGCTCCAGCGTGACCCCCACCACCTCCTCCCCCGCGCGCGCGGTGAGCAGGGCGGCGACGGCAGAGTCCACCCCGCCGCTCATCGCCACGAGGGTGCGCCCAGCGCATGGAGCGAGCCCCGCGCGAGCGCGGGCCGCCCCGCCGAGCGCGCGATGCAGGGCGTCGGCCGCGAGCTCCGCGGCGTGGCGCTTGGCTGGTGAGAGCCCCCCGAGCTCGGCCGCGATCTCCTCGGCCCCGACCCGGGCCGCATC
>DATMPY010000131.1:0-8155 GCA_035566955.1 Solirubrobacteraceae bacterium
GTGATCGGGCTGTTCGCGCTCGTCCCCGGCCTGCCCAAGCTCCCCTTCCTCGCCATCGCCGCCATCTTCGGGGCCATCGGCTGGAGCGTGCGCAAGGGCCTCCCCGGCGACGAGGACCCCGCCGCCGCCGGGGCTGACGCCGCGCAGCTCGCCCGGCGGGCCGGCCAGGGCGACGGTTCCGGATCCGAGGATGCCACCGAGCGGCTCGCCGTCGACGCCCTCGAGCTCGCCGTCGGCTTCGGCCTCGTCCCCCTCGTCGACGGCTCCTCCGGCGGCACCCTCCTGCGCCGCGTCTCTATGATCCGCCGGCAGATGGCCGGCGAGCTCGGGATCGTGATCCCCCCCGTGCGCATCCACGACGAGCTCGGCCTCGACTCCCACGAGTACCTCATCAAGGTCCGCGGCGCCGAGGTCGCCCGCGCGCGGATCATGCCCGGGCACCTACTCGCCATGGACCCCGGCGACGCCGAGCCCGGCCTGCAGGGCATCCCCACCACCGAGCCCACCTACGGGCTCCCCGCCGTCTGGGTCCACAGCTCCGCCCGCGCCGAGGCCGAGGCCCTCGGCTACACCGTCGTCGACGCCGAATCCATGGTCGTCACCCACCTCACCGAGACCATCCGCTCCCACTCCGCCGAGCTGCTCACCCGCCAGGACGTCCGCGCCCTCCTCGATCAGCTCAAGGAGACCAACGCCGCCGTCGTCGAGGAGATCGTCCCCGAGACCCTCACCCTCGGCGAGATCCAGCGCGTTCTGCGCTCCCTGCTCGCCGAAGGCGTGCCCGTCCGCGACCTCGGCACGATCATGGAGGCGATCGGCGACAAGGCGCGAATAACACGGGACACCAGCCTGCTGACCGAGTACGCCCGCCAGGCCCTCGGGCGCGCCATCACCGCCCCCCATCTGGACGAGCACCTCTGCCTGCGGGCCATCACCCTGGATCCCGCGATCGAGCAGGTGCTCGCCACCTCTATCACCCAGACCACAGACGGGGAGTACCTCGCCATCGACCCCCCCCGCGCCCAGGCCATCGTCGGCGCCCTGCGCACCCAGGTCGACCACGCCACCGCCCGCGGCGCAGGAGCCGGTGGACGGGGACCAGTACTGCTCTGCTCGGCCCGCGTGCGCCGCCACCTGCGCCGGCTCATCGCCCAGGCCCAGCCCCATCTGCCCGTCTGCTCCTACAACGAGATCGCCCCCGGCGTCAACGTCGAGACGATTGGAGTCGTCCACGCATGAGCACCCCCACCACCACTGAAACCCCACCCCGCGACGTCCCCCCCACCCGCGACGTCGCCCCGAAAGGTGCGGCGCGGCTCGCCGCCCTTTTTGGCGCGTCTCGCCAAGACGGCCCTCTCGTCGATGGCCCCTCCCGCGTCTACCGCGGACGCACCGTCGAGGAGCTGATCCCCAAGATCCAGGCCGAGCTCGGCCAGGACGCAATCATCGTCCGCCGCCACAAGGGCCTCACCGGTGGGATCGCCGGCTTCTTTCAGCGGCCCTTCGTCGAGATCGAGGCCCGGCAGGGCGCCCCGGGGATCGATCGCTACGACGAGGACGAGGCCCTCCCGGCGTTGCCCGGCCGACTTGAGGAGGAGCCGGAGTCTGAGCCCGCGAGCGCGGAGGTGCGGGCCGGCATGAATGCGCAGGCGAGCGCGGATGTGCCGGAATCCGAGGCGGAGCAGTTCCGCGAGCTGACACCGGCGAGCCTGCTTGGACGATCCCCCGTGGAGTCCCCTCCGTCCATGGAGCCTCCGCCAGCGCTCAACGGCTCGCACGGGCCCCCCACCGTGTGGGACGCCGACCCATTCGCCGCCGCGCTTGCTGAGGCCGAGGCGGCGATCCTCCCAGCCGAGGCTATGACTTTCCCAGTCGAGGCCGCGACCCTCCCGGCCGAGCCCGCCATTCTCCAGGCGACACCGGCCGCTGCCCGATCCGCCGCGGCCCCCAGCCCCAACGGACGGACGCGGGCGGCTGTCGAGCGGGCGCTGCTGGAGGTGGGGATGGGGCAGGAACTGGTGGACGAGCTGATCGAGACCGCCGTCGCGCACGTGCGACCCCTGATGCCCTCCCGGCCGAGCCTCGCGCGGGCGGTGCACGGGGCGCTTGTGCAGCAGATCCCCGTGTGCGCCCCGCTGCCGGTGGGGCGCGCCACGATCGCGCTCGTTGGCCCCGGGGGCAGCGGCAAGACCGCATGCTGCGTGGCGCTGCTGAGGGCGTACAGCAAGAGCAGCACCCTGCCCGCCGCGTGCGCCACGCTGGTGGAGGGGGGCACCCGGGGCGAACTCGCGATGCGGGTGATCCCCTACATCTACCATCCCCTGCCGCTGGAGGACCCCCGGGTGGACGCCGCGCTGCGCGGGGCCCGCGAGGGAGGGCTGTTGCTGCTCGACACCCCTCCCGTGTCGCCTGCGCAGGCCGGCTCGATCCGCGCGCTCGCCACGCTGCTGGAGCGGCAGCGCCCAGATCGGGTGGTGCTCGCGCTGCCCGCCACGCTCGGCGCCAAGCCCGCCGCGCAGCTGCTGGAGGCCCTGCGCCCGCTGGGCGCGAGCGCCCTGGCGATCACCCATGCCGACGAGACCGACCAGCTGGGGGTGGCCGTCGAAGCCGCGTGCCGGTTCGGCCTCGCCCCCGTTCATCTACTCGAGCGCGGCCAGCGGGGGCACGCCGGCGGGGACCTCACGCAGATCGACCCCGTCCACCTCGCCGACAGGCTGCTTCCCCAGCGCTGAGGCCACGATCGACCCGCTCAACCCGCGATGACCTCGATGAGACAGCACCGGTTGCGATGAGATTGCGACGACTCAAGAGCGAGCCCCGGGGGGAGATCGAGTTGCCGGAGCGCTCGGATGCGGTGATCCTCGTGCGGCCGAGCGGCGAGCGGGTGCAGGCCCGCGTGGCTGAGCGCCACGGCGAGGATCTGCTGGTGGCGCTGATGTTCCGCACCGAACGCCCACTCGACGACGGCCACCTGAACGAGCTGCTCCTGGAGTTCACCACCCCCCGCGGGCGCATCCGGCTGGAGGGGGAGGTCACCCTGGAGGACCGGGAGCTGGTGCGCTTCCACGAAGTGCGCTCGCTCGAACAGATCCAGGAGCGCGAGTACGTCCGCGTCCAGGCCACCCGCCCGGTGCAGATCAGCACCCCGAGCAGCCAGGGCACGATCCAGACCTTCTCGGTGGACATCAGCGGCGGGGGGATCCTGCTCGCCGGGCCGAGCACCCTGAAGATCGGCGAACAGATCGAGTTCCGCCTCAGCACCGCCCAGGGGGCCGCGCCGATCACGGGGGTGGGCACGGTGGTGCGCACCGACAGCCAGGGGCGGCGGGCGATCTGCTTCGACGAGATCGGCGAGGGTGAGCACCGGCGCTTGGTGCGCTTCATCTTCGAGTGCCAACGCGCCGAGCGCCGCCGTGGCCTGGAGGGAGGTGGCCGCCGTGGCCGATGAGGAGACCGCCAAGCCCGTGCGCTCCGCTGCGCATGAGGAAGCGTCGGCGTCCGTGGGCGAGAGCGGCGCGACGGGGGTCAAGGCGCAGGGAAAGATGGGCGGGAAGGCAGAAGGGAAGGACGTAAAGGCCAGCAAGAAGGCAGGGGGGAAGGGCGCGAAGGCCGCAGGCGGCAAGGGCTCCGCGGACACCGCGGGGACCTCGTCCAGCCTGACCCTCGCGGGGCACCCACGGGCGGTGCGCGGAGTTGCGCGGGCCAAGGCGTGGGGTGGCCTTGGGGGCTTCCTGCTCGGGGGGTACCTGTCGCTGCCCACCCACACCCTCGCGGAGGCCGGCCTCCGCGCGCTGGCGGCCGGAGTGGTGTGTTATGTAGCGGTGTGGGCCGCCGCGGTCTTCCTGTGGCGGCGTCTGGTGGTCGCGGAGCTGCGCGACGCCCAGCAGGAGCTGCTCGCCGCCGAGCTCGCCCGGCTGGGGTTGTCGGACCCCACCACCCCACCCGCTCTCGAGCGCGGTCGCGCGGGGGTCACCTCGTAGGAACCCGACCCCGAAGAGAGCGCTCCCAAGAGCCGCGAATCCCTCAGAGGCGGCGAGCTGTCGACGATTGACAGGTACGGCTTCGGAAGAGTATCTATTTTTCACTCAGTGTCTGACCATAGTTACACAGGACTCAAAAAAGATATATACAACCTCAAGCCCTGCCCAGCCAACGCCGCCCTGTTGGTTGCCGCGCGGGGATCGCTTCCGACCGACACGAGGAGGCAACGATGGACCCGATCAACCCGATCGAACCCCGTCCCCCGTGGACCCCTCCGATCGCCCCGGGGCGCCCCGAAGGCGTCTCCCGCGAGCACCGGGAGCGCCGGCGCGAGGAGGGTCGCGGGCCGAGGCCTCGCCGCGAGCCACCGCCCGAGGAGGAGCCCGGGCCGCGGCCGGAGGAGGATGGCGGTCCCCGACACATCGACGTACGGGCGTGACCCTCGCACCGCGTGACCCTCGCACCGCGCGACCATCGCACGCGCGACCACCGTCTCATAAGACCCTCGCACCACGCGACCATCACCCGCGCGACCCATCTCCTCACACGACCCTCGCACCACGCGACCTCTACCCCGCACAATCCCTCGCACCGCATTGGGGGACCTCGCACCCGTGGCACGCCCGAGCCGTCCACCGTAGAAGGTGGCCCTCAAGTATTGCCCGGGGGTGACGATAAACCCGGCGTGTAAAGAAGGGCTGACAGGGAGTCGGCCCGGGACTGACCAAACAACCGTCATCAAGGAGATGAACGCATGTCCCTCAGCATTAACACCAACGTCGCAGCATTGGGCGCGCAGCGCAACCTCCAGAACACGGAGAACATGATCTCGACCTCGATGGAACGCCTCTCCTCGGGTCTGAGGATCAACTCGGCCGCCGACGACGTCGCCGGCTACGCGATCAACCAGCGCCTGCAGGGCCAGGTCAACGGCGTCGCCCAGGCGACCCAGAACAGCCAGGACGCGGTCTCGATGGTACAGACCGCCCAGGGCGCGCTCAACGACGTGCAGCAGATGCTGCAGCGCGTCCGCGAGCTGTCGGTGCAGATCGCCAACGGCACGAACACCGAATCGGACAAAGAAGCGATCAAAGGCGAGGCGAAACAGCTCGAAGAAGAGATCACCCGCGTCGGCGAAACAACGAAGTTCAACGGCGTCGCCCTGCTGGCGGAAGCCAAAGAAATCAAGTTCCAGGTCGGCGCCAACGAAAAAGAAACGATCGGTGTCAAAACCGTGAAGCTGTCAGAAGCGGTCAAAGGCATCAACATCGAAAAAATCGAATCGATCGACACGGCGATCAACGAAGTCTCGAAGGCCGCTGCCGAATTCGGTTCGGTGCAGGACCGTCTGCAGTACACGCAGAGCAACCTGGCGATCTACGGTGAGAACCTCTCCGCAGCCCAGAGCTCGCTCGTAGACGCCAACATGGCGGCTGAAATGACCAACTTCACCAAGGAGCAGGTCCTTCAGCAGGCTGGCGTGGCGGTTCTCGCCCAGGCCAACTCGCTGCCCCAGGCAGTGCTGAAGCTGGTCGGCTGATAACCAAAATCTTCCTCAGTGGTGGCGCCTCAAGCGCCACCACTGCAGCGAAGCCCTCCACGGGCGGCTCCGCCCGCCCAGGGATGGACAAAAACGCTTCAGACGGTCAGGGAAGGCCGGCAGAAGCTACATACCGCCGATTCATCGAGGGAACGGTGGTCGAGATGGGCAGCCGCAAGGCTGCCCATCTCGCGTTTTTGGGGCCCGTCCACCTCGGCCGGTAAGCCACCCCGCACGATCCACGCACAAAACCGAAACCCAGGCCTCCCTCAACGTATGGCCGGCAAGCCCCCACACGCACGACCCAACACCACGCGCGGTGGCGCAGCTTGAAAGCCCCATCTCGCGTTTAAGCTCAACCTCCACCTTCACCTGCCGATCACCCGGGGCGATGTCGGTGGAATCCGTGCTGCAGCGGGTGGCGGCGATCGAACAGGCGCTCTCCAACCCTGCCTCGATGCTGGCCATCACCGCCCGCACTGGCGGAACGGCGGCCCCGGTGCAACCCACGGGCCCAGCCGTGGAACCAGGGACGTCGCCGGGGGGCGCATCGTTCGCCGAAGCCCTCCAGAGCGCGAGTGCCTCCTACCCGCCGACAACGGCGGCAGGAACGCTGCAGCCGGCAGCGAGCACACTGCAGCCGGCGGCGGTGGGGGCGGCAACGCTCACGCCGGCGCAGGGACTTCCGGACACGGGGACAGTGGGGGCAGCCACGCTCACACCGACACAGGGGCTCCCCGGCACGGAA
Source organism: Solirubrobacteraceae bacterium (assembly GCA_035566955.1). Taxonomy (GTDB): domain Bacteria; phylum Actinomycetota; class Thermoleophilia; order Solirubrobacterales; family Solirubrobacteraceae; genus Palsa-744. Next base: position 6,270 of record DATMPY010000131.1, read on the forward strand.
ACGGTGGGGGCGGCCATGCTGAAGCCGACACAGGGGCTCCTCGGCACGGGGACCCCGGTGATCATGGGCCAGCGGATCGTGGCGATCGCGGAAGGCCAGATCGGCCAGACCGAGCAGCCGCCGGGCTCCAACGAAGGGCCGGCAATCGCGCAGTACCGGACGGCGACCGCAGGGGCGATGCCGGGGGCGCCGTGGTGCGCGTACTTCGCGTCGTGGGCGGCGCGCGCGGCAGGTCAGCCGCTGGGCGCCCAGAGCGAAGGCCTGGGGTCGGTGGGACAGATCTGGTCGTGGGCACAGAGCTCAGGCCGGGCGATCCCCAACGGCCCGGGGGTGACGCCGCAGCCAGGTGACCTGATCGTGTTCGGGAACGAGCATGTGGGGATCGTCAAGGGGGTGCTCCCCAACGGGGACATCCAGACGATCGAGGGCAACTACGAAAACAAGGTCGCGGCGAACGTGCGCACCCCGACGGAAGCGACGGGTTATGTGAACATGAACTGAGGGCCGCACGCGCGATCGCCGCGGGGTGGGATCCGATTTCGTATTTTTTGGGATCGTCCGCGCGGGTGGGTATCGCCGCTATGCGCGAGCGCGCGGGGCCTCCGTGCCCCGCGTCAGGGGTTGGCTCAGGTACCCCGTACGCAGAACCACGCGCACCCGGTCGCCCCGGGCCCAGACCCGGCGCTTTGATACACCGAGCGGTGATGGACGACACGGTCTCGCAACAGGCGCCGCGGCTGCGCAGACGGGCTGGGCTGCTGGTCGCGGTCCTGTTGCTTGTGGGGATTCTGGCGTTCGCGCTGTGGCGCCTGGGGCTGCACCGGATCTGGCATGCGCTGGGGTCGGCGCAGCCGGGGTGGATCGTGCTGGCACTGGCGCTGATGGGGCTCTCGCTGCTGCTGCGGGCGGGGTCCTGGCATGAGGTGCTGCGGGCGGCGCTGCCGGGCACGGCGATCCGCTGGGCGCCGGTGATCCGGGCCACGATGATCGGGGTGATGGGCTCGGCGGTGTTTCCCGGGCGGGTGGGCGAGCCCACGCGGATGCTCGTGCTCACCCGGCGGCTGCCTGGCTCCTCGCGGCGGGTCCTGCCGGTGGTCGCGGGCACGGTGTTCTCACAGACACTGATCAACCTGCTGGCCCTGGCGATCCTCGCGACGGTCACGTTCACGAGCCTCGACCTCTTCAGCCAGCATCTCTCGGGGCTGGTGGGGACACTGGTCGTGCCTCTGCTGATCTGCGTGCTGGTGGTGCTCGGGCCGCGCCTGCTGAGGCTCGCCCAGCACTCGCGCTCGCTGCGGGTGAGCCTGGCGGCAGCGGCGCTGGCACGGATGCTGCGCCTTGCCCGACAGGGGCTTGCGGTGTTCGCCAACCCGCGCCACGGGCCCCCGGCGGTGCTGTTGCAGCTGCTCGCGTGGGCGCTCCAGTGGCTCGCCTGCTACGCGGTCCTCTGCGCGCTGGGGCTCCAGTCCCACGGCGGCCTCACGGCGGCGGCGGCGGTGCTGCTCGTGGTCAACGTCTCCGCCGTGCTGCCCGCGACCCCCTCCAACGTGGGGGTCTTCCAGGCGGCCTGCCTGGTGGTGCTCGCGGCCTACGGGGTCGACGCGGGTCCGGCGCTCGCCTACGGGATCATCCTGCAGGCGGTCGAGGTCCTCACCGCGCTGGGGCTGGGCCTGCCCGCGCTGCTCGGGGAGGGGATGACCTGGCGCGACATCCGCACCGGGGCCAGCATCGAAGGGCCGGCCAGCCCAGAGCCCTGAGCATCGATATCAAAAATTCAAGCGCTGTCCAACGATGGTTATACGGAGCTTGAAAAATACATATCCACCTCCACAACCTCCTCTGGCGACGCGATGAACCCGACCCCGAACGCCGACCCCGAACCCCTC
>DATMPY010000132.1:0-4006 GCA_035566955.1 Solirubrobacteraceae bacterium
CAGGAGGTTTCGTTGGTGAAGCCCAGTGCCAGCGCGGGGGCCCAGGTGGGGACGGTGAGGGCGATCACGTCGCCCTTCTTGACCTGGAGGGTGGTGGCGAGGGGGAATTGGGCGGTTTCGCCGAAGTACGGCTGCAACTGCACGACGGGGCTCTCGGCCACGAGCTTGTAGCTGAGGTTCGGCTTGGGCTGGCTGCGCAGCACGGCGAGCGCCGCGGAGGCGGTGCCGCCCTCGTTGGCGTTGAAGAATTTGATCTGGGTGGCGTTGGGCTTGCCGAGGGTGATGGTCCACGCCACGATGGTGCCGTTGCGGGGCACGGTGACGAGGCTGCGGGTGCTCCCCACCTTCACCTGGAAGCCCGTGGTGCGGGTGATCGCCAGGCACGAGCTCGGACAGCTCGGCTTGGTGGGGGGAGTCGTTTCCGGGATGACCCCGACTTCGGAGAGCTTCGCCAGCGAGCCCGTGGGCAGCGCCAGGGTCAGGCCGATGCCGGCCACGAGGGCGATGATCAGAGTGCGTGGTCTGCGTGGCATGTGGGGCATGTGGGGCATGTGGGTGATAGGAACACTCGGGAGATTGCTTTGTAGCGGTTCGCTACGCGCGGCCAAGTTCCTGCGCGGCGCCCGCAATCTCATCGGGGTCCCCCGCGGTGGGGACCCAGGGGAGGCGCAGGGGGTCCTCGGCGTAGCGGGGGATCACGTGGATGTGGAAGTGGAAGACGGTCTGCCATGCGGCGGCGCCGCAAGAGTTGAGCAGGTTCACGCCCTTGGCCCCCAGACGCTCCCCCATCCGCGTCGCCAGGCGCCGTGCGGCGGCCGCGGTGGCGGCCAGATCCTCGGACTCGACGCTCAACAGGTCGCGCGTGTGGCGCCGCGGGACGACCAGCGCATGGCCGCGGGTGGCGGGGCTGATGTCCATGAAGGACACGGTGAGCTCATCCTCGTCGACGATCGCGGCCGGCAGCTCGCCGGCGACGATCTTGCAGAAGATGCAGTCGGGATCGCTCATCGCCTCGACTTGGTGGGTTGTCATCGATATTGAAAATTCGGGTTGCGTATAGCCATAGTCAGACGCTGTCCCAAAAAAACATATACAACTTCACGGCGCCTGCCACCGCGCCACGTGCACCACGCTTCTTTGCGATATCGGGCACGCTCGTTCAACAAACGTGCCCTGGTCTCGACGGGTCCCGTGGCGCAGCGCTCAATGCTACCCGTTGCCGGTGCTCACGAGCGCTCGACGTGCGTGCTCCAGGGCCTGCTCGCGGGTGGTGAGCTCTCCGCAGTACTGGGCGGCGGCGAGCTCCTCGAGCAGCTCTCCGAGGCGCGGGCCGGGCGCGATGCCGAGCTCGCGCGCCAGCTCGTCGCCGCGCCACAGCGGCGGCGCGGGCCCGCCGGTCGCACGCCAGCGCAGGGCGTCGCCGAGCATCTGCTGGGCAAGATGCAGGTGGACGTCGATCGCCTCCTGGGCACGCTCCCCGGAGGTGCCGAGGCGGTCGGCGACGGAGAGTAGGGTGACGTCGACCTCGACGGGCTCGCAGGCGCGCAGGTAGGCGAACACGGTGCGGCGCTCCAGGGGCTGGGGCTGGTGCACGAGGAAGCCGAGCCGCAGGTGGTGGCGCACGAGCGCGGCGACGTGCTCGCGCAGCCGTCCGCTGGCGCGCAGCCTGCCCAGCACCTCCGCGGCGAGCTGGGCCCCGAGCAGGTCGTACCCGACGAACGTGACGCGCCCTGCGCCGACCGCTCGGGGGTCGGCCTGCACCTCGCGGGCGCGGGGCTTGGCGGCGTCGACCGATCGAAGATCGGCCAGCAGGGCCCCCCAGCGCAGGGCGCCGCCACGGGTGAGCCCGTCCGCCAGGGGCTCGGCGAGCAGGGTGGCGATGGCCGGGCCGTACTCCTCGCCCAGCGCGGCGGAGGGGTCGTCCTGCAGGGCGATCACGTGGGCGAGCACCTCGAGGGTGTGGTCGTGGACGTCGAGGTGGTGGTAGCGGCTCTGCTCGACGCCGCGCAGGGCATCCAGCTCGGGGAGGACGACGGGGGTGGCGCCAACCTCTCCCAGCAAGCGCAGGCCAGCGACCGCGCGGGGGGCGTCGAGGATGCGGGAGAGCTCCATGAACACGCGCTCGGGGGCGACGCGGCGCAGCCCCTCGGCGTGGGCGCGCGCCTGGGCGCGGGCGGGGGCGTCGGGCTCGAAACCCAGCTCCACGGCGATCCGCACGAGGCGCAGCACCCGCAGGGGGTCGTCGGAGAACGCGTGGGGACCGGCGAGGCGCAGGCGCCGGTGAGCGAGATCCTCGATCCCACCGAGGGGGTCGATTGTCCGCCCGCGGGCGGCACCCGGCTCACCCAGGGGCTCGGCGATGGCGTTTACGGTGAAGTCGCGCAGCGCGAGGTCGGCCGCGAGGGAACCGCCGCGCAGACGCTCGAGGTCGATTTGCCAGGAGCGGTCACGGGCGACGACGCGCCAGCCGCCGTACTCGTCGGAGAGCGCGAAGGCGGCGGCCCCACCGAGCGAAGATCGGCCCGCGACGCGGGCGAGCGCGCGGGCGGCCTCGCGGGGGTCGCCGTCCAGCACCACGTCGAGGTCGGGGCCACCCGGGAGAGCCTGCCCACCTGCCATACCCCCGGCCACGCCTCGGAGCCTGGACTCGCTGGACTCGCTGCCCGTGGGCACTGCCGTGAGCAGGCGGTCGCGGACGGCCCCCCCGACGAGCCATGCGGGGGTGCCCACAAGCGCGAGGCGGGTCAGCTCGAGCGGGTCATCCTTGGCGGGCAAGACGGCAGATCATGCCTCGCCGACAGGGCGGACGGTGGGGTAGTGATCCGCGCCGGTCCCGTCATCCTCGCGGTACACCCGGGCGACGCGGGGGCCGAGCCCGCAGGTGATCTCGTAGTTGATGGTGTCGAGGCGGCGGGCGAGGTCCTCGGCGAGAATCCGCTCCTCGCCCTGGCGCCCGATCAGGACGGCGGGCTGGTCGAGCAGGGCGTGGGCGGCGGCGGGGTCGGGTCCGAGGTCGACGGCGACGCTGTCCATGGAGACGGTCCCGACGAGGGGGTGGCGGCGCCCGGCGATGAGCACGTCGGCGTTGCCGGAGAGCCCGCGCCGCCAGCCGTCGCCGTAGCCGATGGGGAGCAGCCCGAGGTGGGTGTCGGAGGGGGCGATGAAGCGCCGCCCGTAGCCGGTGCTCTCACCGGCGCGGCAGAGCTTGACGGTGGCGACGTAGGAGCGCAGCTCCAGGGCGGGCTCGAGACCCTGCGCGAGGGGGTCGTGGCCGAAGGGGTCCATGCCGTAGATGGCGATGCCGCAACGGACCATGTCGAAGTGGGCGGCGGGGTCGCGCAGGAGGGCGGCGCTGTTGGCGGCGTGGGCGAGCACGTGGGGGTGCTGGCGCTTGACCTCGGCGGCCCAGGTGGCGAAGCGCTGGAGCTGCTCGGCGAAGAAGTCGTCCCCGGGGCGGTCGGCGGTGGCGAAGTGGGTCATGACGCCGACGAGCTCGACGTGGGAGCTGGCCGCGGCGGCGGCCACGACGCGGGAGGCGCGCTCGTGCTCGCGCACGCCGAAGCGGCCCATGCCGGTGTCGAGCTTGACGTGGATGCGGGCGCTCTTGCCGAGCTCGGCGGCGAGGTCGGCGGCGTGGTGGACGAGCTCCTCGTGCCAGGCGACGAGTTCGAGGTCGCAGGCGACGGCGCGCTCGACGTCGAGCGGGCGCACGGGGCCGAGCACGAGCAGGGGGGCGCGCACCTCGTCGAGGAGTGCGCTGGCCTCGTCGACGCTGGCGAGCGCAAGCCAACCGGCCCCGCCAAGGAGGGCGGCGTGGGCGCTCTCCAGCAGGCCATGGCCGTAGCCGTCGGCCTTGACGACGGCGCAGAGCAGCACACCGTCGCGCAGCTCGGAGCGCAGACGCTGGCAGTTGCGCTGGATCGCGGAGGTGTTGACGCGGGCGACGGCGCGCTCGATATCGAGTGATGAACGGATGGTGCTCATTTGGGATCGTCCGCGCGGGTGG
>DATMPY010000133.1:0-19272 GCA_035566955.1 Solirubrobacteraceae bacterium
CTGATCGGCTCCAACCTCGCCGCCGCCGCGGCCCACCAGAGCTGGAGCGTGCTCGGCACCTGGCGCCACACCCCCGTGAGCGTGCTCGGCGCGCGCACCGCCGCGCTCGATCTCGCCGACCGCCGCGCCTGCACGGCGCTCGCCGAAGAGCTCGAACCCGCGATCGTCATCCACGCCGCCGCCGAGAGCTCCCCCGCGCGCCTGGAGCGCGATCCGCGGCTCGCCGAGCTCAACCTGCTCGCCACCCAGCACACCCTCGCCGCCGCCCACGCCGTGCGCGCCCGCTACGTGCTCGTCTCCTGCGACCAGGTATTCAGCGGGCTGCGCCCCTCCGGGGAGTGCTGGGAGGAGCACGATCCCACCGAGCCCGTCAACGCCCTCGGGCGCTCCCTGCTTGCCTGTGAGCACCTCACCCAGGACTTCCGCGGCGAGTGGCTGATCACCCGCCCCGCCGACGTCTACGGGGTCAACCTCTCGATCCCCGCACCCCCGCAGCGCAGTGGCGGGGCGACGGGGGCCGAGACCCCCGAGGGCCGCGGCGGCATCGGTCCGGCGATTCCCGAGGGCCGCCGCGGCGTCAATCCCGGGATGCTCCGCAATCGCGGGGACCCTCACCACGCGCCCCCCGCGCGAGAGGGGGGAGTCGATCCCGCAATCCCTGCCAGGCGGGGGTGGGAGTGGGTTGGGCCACGCTTGGGGTCCAACCGCACCACCAGCGGCAACGGCGCCGCCAGCGTGAGCGGCGCCACCCCCGGGAGCCGGGCAGACAGCGTGAGCGGGGCCGCCACCGCCGCCGGGGAGACCGCCGCTGCTCGCGCACGGCACATCTGGGGGCACTCCGGCCCGCCCCTGCGGTGGGTCGCCCGGCTGCGCGCCGGGCAGAGCATCGCCGCGCCCCCCGGCATCCGCCGCTCGCCCACCTACGCCTGGGACTACGCCCAGCTCGTCTGCGAGCTGATCGCCCAGGAGTGCGAGGGCATCTACAACACCGCTGGGCCCACCACCCTCGGTCGCCTCTCCCACCTGCGCCTGCTCGCCCGCGCCTTCGGCTGCGATCTCGAGCTCGTGCGGGAGGGCACCCCCGCCGATTTCCAGCGCACCTGCGGGGAGGAGCTCGGCCAGCGCGCCCGCGGGGAGGAGCTTGGATCGGCGGGCGAGCGTGAGCCACCGGAGAGCGAGCCACCCTTCCCGCTGCCCGCCAACACCGCCCTCTGCGACCGCAAGGCGATCTTCATGCTCGGCCGGGCCGCCGTGGACCCATTTACCGGACATCGCCTCATGCGCTGGCAGCTCGAGCGCCTGCTTGCAAGCGCCCACCCCCCAACCCCATCCGCCGCGCCGGCCGGCGCGGCGATTGAGCCACCGAAACCATCGTATAGCGCACAGGGACTAGCCTGAACCCATGTACGACACCCGCGCCGACATCACCCTCCTGCACGGCGAGCTCGCCGGGATCGTCGGTGCCGAGCATGTTCTTGGAGACGGTGGGCGGGCTTCGAGTCAGGGTGGGCAGGCTGCCAGTCAGCGGCTCTCCCCCTACGACCACGACGCCACCCGCGCCCGCGGGCTCACCGGGCACGCCGACCTCGTCGTGCGGCCCGGGTCCACCGCCGAGGTCGCCGCCGTGCTCGCCCTCTGCTACGAGCACGACGTGCCCCTCATCCCCCGCGGCGGCGGCACCGGGCTCGCCGGCGGCGCCGTGCCCCTGCACGGCGGGGTGGTCTGCTCGCTCGAGCGCCTGCGCGCCGTGCGCGAACTGGAGCCCTCCCTGTGGCGCATCTTCCCCGAGGCCGGCCTCTCCACCCGCCACGTCCAGCGCCTCGCCCGTGAGAACGGGCTCTGCTTCCCCCCCGACCCCGGCGCCTGCGAGCAGTCCCAGATCGGCGGCAACGTCGCCACCAACGCCGGCGGGCCCCACGCCTTCAAGTACGGCGCCACCGGCAACTGGGTCACCGGCCTCGAGGCCGTCGTCGCGCCCGGGGAGATCATCGCCCTCGGCGGCCCCTACCGCAAGGACGTCGCCGGGTACGACCTCAAGAGCCTTTTGATCGGCTCCGAGGGCACCCTCGGGATCATCACCGCCGTGCGCCTGCGCCTGATACCCACCCCCGAGGCCGCCCTGCCGCTGATCGCCTTCTTCGCCACCCCCGAGCAGGGCTGCGCCGCAATCCTCGACGTGCTCGGCGCCGGCATCGTCCCCGCCGCCCTGGACTTCCTCGACGGCGACGCCCTGCGGATCGCCGCCGGCGCCTACCCCGGAGCGCTGCCCGTGCAGTCCGGCTTCGCCCTGCTCGCCGAGGTCGACGGCACCCGCGAAGAGGCCCGCCTCGCCCACGCCGAGCTCGCCGCCGTGCTCGGCCCCCGCGCCGTCGAGCTGCGCCGCCCCGACCGCGACGCCCTCTGGATGTGGCGCGACCGCGTCCCCGGCGCCGTCGCCGCGATCCGCGGGGGCAAGGTCAGCGAGGACATCGTCGTCCCCGTCGAGCGTCTCCCCGAGGCGCTCGAGCGCTTCCATGAGATCGCCCAGCGCCACACCCTGCGCTCCTGCGCCTGGGGCCACGGGGCGGACGGCAACATCCACGCCAACCTCCTCCTCGACCCCGCGAGCGAGGCCGAGCGCGCCGCCGCCGCCGCGGCCGTCGAGGAGCTCTTCGCGCTCGCCATCGAGCTCGGCGGATCGATCTCCGGCGAGCACGGCGTGGGCTGGCTCAAGCGCGGGCAGCTCGCCCGCCAGTGGCCCGACGGCGCCCTGCGCCTGCACGAAGAGATCAAGCGCGTCTTCGACCCCAAGGGGCTGCTCAACCCCGGCAAGAAGCTCGCCCGCGTGCCCTCACCCGTCCCCGGATAGGCCCCTCGCGGGGCTCGCTCCGAAGAGCTCCCACGGCCCCCGCCGCAACCGTGGCGCGCGACGCCGCCGGCTCGGCCGGACGGCGTCCATCCCATTCTGGCAAGCGGTCTTTCCGCCCGGACCGCTAGTCTGCGCGCCTTGTCGGTCTCCAAATCGAAAGGAAGCACTTCATGAACAAGACTCAGCTCGTCGACGCACTCTCCGCCGACAGCGGTCTCTCCAAAGCCGATTCCGCGCGCGCCCTCGAGTCATTCGTTGGAACCGTCGGCAAGGCGCTCAAGAAAGGTGACGAGGTCGTCATCACCGGCTTCGGCAAGTTCTCCGTCGTCAAAAGGGCCGCCCGCCAGGGCGTCAATCCCCGCACGGGCGAGAAAGTCAAAATCAAAGCCTCCAAGGCCCCCAAGTTCACCCCCGGAGCCGGTCTCAAGCAGCTCGTTCACCCCAAGAAATAGGCCCGTTGGTCGCCGGCGGGGAAAGGCCGGCGACCACCGGCCGAGCCACGTATATTCACGAGGAGGGATCCGGGGAGGATCCACGAGGGACGCTGCCGCGCGCGCCCAGCGGTGCGCGCGCGTAGTTCCACCCAGCCACGCCCCCCCGCCGGGCACGGTCGCCCACCTTGCACGGTCGCCCACCTTGCATCCCCGCGCGGTCCGCGGGGCCGCTTGTCCGTGTGCCCGCGTGGTAGCTTCGCCTTTCATGCCCCCCGTCGATCAGCTCGACCTCCCCACCCTCGACTACCTCGACCCCACCCTCCGCGGGGAGCGCTTCCACGTGACCATGCGCGAGCTGATGGCCGATCTTCGATCGGTCCACGGGTGGCTCGCCTCCGGCCCCTACGGCTACGCCGTCCTCGACCGTGAGGCCGCCGAGCACTTCCTGCGCACCCGCGCCGCCGTCTTCCCCGGGATGACCATCGCCGACATCTTCGACGTCCGCGAGGGGCCCCTCTACGAGGAGATGCGCCGCAACATCCTCCACATCAACGGCCCCCACCACGCCCGCCTGCGCAGCCTCCTCAACCCCTCGCTCTCCCCGCGCGCCGTCGAGCGCCACCGGCCCGCCATGCGCCAGCTGCTGCAGGAGATCTTCGCGCGGGTGGACCGCGCCCACTGCGAGTTCGTGGAGGCCATTGCCAAGCCCTATCCCTCGCAGGCGATTGCGCACGTGATGGGCGCCCCCCTGGAGGACGCCCCCCGGTTGCACCACTGGTCCAACTGGATTCAGCGCCAGTTCGACGCCGTCTCCATGATGGAGCAGCGCCCCCTCATCGAAACCGCCGTGGCCGAGTTCTACGAGTACGCCTGGGAGCTGCTGCGCGCCCGCCGGGAGCGCCCCGGGGAGGACCTCATCTCTCAGCTGATCGCCGCCACCGGTCTCGACGACGATGGCCAGCAGGTCGAGCGGCTCTCCGACGTGGAGTGCGTCAACCTCGTCCTCAACGTCCTCATCGGCGGCGTGGACACCACCCAGAGCCAGCTCGCCCACGCGCTGCGCCTGTTCGCCGAACACCCCGATCAGTGGGCCCTCCTGGGCGAACAGCCCGAGCTCGTCCCCCACGCCGTCGAGGAGGCCCTGCGCTTCGAGCCCATCACCCCCTTCACCGCCCGCATCCTCGTGGAGGACCACACCTTCCGCGACGTCACCTTCCCCTCCGGCACCATCCTCATGGTCTGCGCCTTCACCGGCAACCGCGATCTCCCCACAGACCCCGCCGCCGAGGGGGATCAGGGGAGCGGGGATCCCGATCGATTCGACATCCGCCGCGACCGCGGACGCGCCCGCGCGCTCACCTTCGGCGCCGGCGTCCACTACTGCGTGGGCGCCAACCTCGCCCGCCTCGAGCTCCAGGAGGCCCTCGCCTTCCTCGCCCCCCGGATGCCCAACCTCGAACTCGCCGGCGAGCCCGTGTTCGAGGGCATCACCGGCATCTACGGGCTCGCCGAGCTGCCCCTGCGCTTCGGCGCGTAGAGCCGCGCGTCCGATCCCACCGCGTCCGGCCCGCCGCGCCCCTCTCAGCGTCCCGCCGCGCATTCCGGGTTCCCCATCTGCCGCGTCCCGGCCACCCCTACGTCCCGCCGCCCCGCGGCCCACCACCCGCTTCATTCGATTACCCTGGACCATTCCGCCATCCCGTGGGAGAATTGGGAGGGGGGTCATCGCCGGCCCCCCACCGACATCGGGATGAGATGGCTCCACGGGAACCGAAGCAAACCCTCCTCACCGGCCTCGCCCTCGGCGTGATCGCCTGCCTCGCGGCTGCCGCCTTTGTCATCTTCGCGTTTGCCGCGCTCGCCGCCATTGCCCACGCCGGGGAGTACCACGTCTACTCCTGCCGCACCCCCTCCGGGCAGGTCGCCCCCACCGATGGGTGGAGCGCCCCCGAACATCCCACTTACGACCCCACCCTGAACACCTGCCAAGCCGGCGGCGGGCTCATTGCCGCGCTGGATGCGGGTTACGAACATGTCTCGAACTCAGGGAACGACAAAGCAACCTGGGCGTTTGAAGCCCCAGCGGGCGAGACCATCGCAGGTGCAACATTGTGGCGCGCTGGCAATACTCCAGGTGGAGCGAACGAAAACGCTTCTTACATCTTCTGGCTATCGGGGGTCGCGGCTACAGGTCTGAACACCCAGATCTTCGATGAATGTTCAGCCAAAAAGGGTTGCGCAAGTGAAGGCAACCTCACCAATCCGGCAGCTGGAGAAAACCGTGTCGTTGCCCCGAGTGGCGCCTTGCACAGCCCGTATCTTGCGCTAAGCACATCCTGTGGGTCGTTTGTCCTAACCTCATGCCCCACCACCGGAGGCGGCAAAATCCCCTACTCCGCCATGGTCGAGCTATTCGCTGCCGACCTCGTGCTCTCCCAGACCGCCGGCCCCACCGTCTCCTCCGTCGGGGGCGGCCTCGTCGAAGATCCCACTGTGGAAGGCACCACCGACGTCGCCTTCCACGCCGCCGACCCCGGCTCCGGGGTCTACGAAGCGATCTTCCAGGTGGACGGGCAGATCCTCGGCCGCAGGGTGCTCGACGAAGACGGTGGGCGCTGCCGCAACGTGGGGGGGACCTCCGACGGGCTGCCCGCCTTCCTCTACACCCAGCCCTGCCCCCCGTCCCTCAGCGTCGACCTGCCCTTCGACACCACCCCCCTCACCAACGGCGTCCACCACCTGCTCGTCACCGTCACCGACCCCGCCGGCAACCCCGCCACCGTGCTCGACCGCCAGATCACCGTCGCCAACCCATCCACCTCCGCCTGCGGCACGGGCGCCCCCAGCGCCGGCCAGGGTCCCCCCGAAGCGGCCACCCTCAGCGCCCGCTGGAAGGGCACCGCCCGCGCGCGCCTGCGGGGGCCCTACGGGGCACCGCACACGATCGAAGGTCAACTCACTACCACCGCCGGCGGGGCCGTCGCTGCGGGCGGGGCCCTCGAAGTCTGCGAGCTCTCCGCCCACTCCGGCGCCACCACCCGCCTGCTCGCCACCCCCCGCACCGACCCCGCCGGCCGCTGGAGCCTGAAGCTGCCCCGCGACCTCTCCTCCTGCGAGCTGCTCGTCGCCTACCGCCGCCACCCCGGGGACCCCCTCCCCGCGGCCGTCCGCACCCTCACCCTCACCGTGCCCGCCGCCCTGCGCCTGCGCATCGCCCCCCGCACCGCCCCCTCCGAAGGGGCCATCCGCTTCAGCGGGCGGTTGCTCGGCGGGCCCATCCCTCCCGGCGGCAAGCAGCTCGTGCTCGAGGCCCGCGCTCCCCGCGGGCGCTGGCTGGAGTTCCACGTGATCCGCACCCGCCCCAGCGGGCGCCTCGGCTTCCTCTACCACTTCCGCCTCCCCGGCCCCGCCCGCTACCAATTCCGCGTCCTCTGCGAACACGAAGCCGACTTCCCCTTCGCCGCCGGCGCCTCCAACGTGGTGGGGGTGTTTGAGCGGTGAGGGGGCGCCGCGGCGGTGTTGCCGCTCAGGCTAGTTGCGAATATGAAAGGTAGTTGCAGACGGCAGTTGCGAATGTGCGGCGTAGTTGCGAACGCGCGCGGCGTTGCTGCGGATGAGGGCGGGCGTCTGGGCGCTTGTGGCTTCTCACGCGGCGGCCCCTCACCGCCGCCGTGCTAAGTTCTTCCTCATGAGGAACGAGTTTTCGGAGACTGCGGCGCTGATCACGCGCCGGGAGGCCGCTGAGCTGAGCGGGACAACGCTGGGCGCTGTCAACAAGGCGATCGAGCAGAAAGTGCTGCGGGTACGTCGTCGCAAGGGCCGGACGCTTCTGGCGCCAGAGGATGTCGGACCCCTGACGCTGCTTTCGCAGACGCGGGTCTCCCTGCCGGTCACCGTGAAGAGGCGCGTCGTCGTGTGGGCTCGCCGCAGCCCCGGAGCGAATGCGGAGCTTCGCCTCGACGGAGCGCTCATCGTGCGCATGGGGCCGGAGATCGAGCAAGCCGTGCAGCTCGCGCAGCGCTACATAGAGCTGCGCGAGCGGCTGGTCGAGGTTGACCCGCAGGTGTGCGGTGGCGAGCCGGTCATCACCGGGACGCGAGTGCCAATCCGGGGCTTGGCCCGGCAGATCGAGCTGGGCGAGACGCCGGAGGTTCTGCATGAGGATTATCCGTTTCTGCCCGAGGAGGCTTTTGAGCTGGCTCCGCTGTGGGCGAAGGCGAACCCACGGCAGGGCCGCCCGTCGCGTCCGTGGGCCTCGAATGAGCGGACCAGGGCGAGGGAGCTCCGAGCCCACGCACGGGCCGCGTGAGGCTGTGGATCGACGAGTGTCTCTCGCCAACGCTCGTCGGTGTCGCCCAGCGGCGTTATGAGGCGACCTGCAACGAGTACCGCGGGCTGCTGCACGCCAAGGATCCTGTGCTCTACGCGGTGGTATCCCAGGAGGAGTGGGTGTTCATCACTAACAACGAGCGTGATTTTCGTGCCCTGACGGCGCGCGAGGGGTCGCGCTCAGGGCTGATCCTTCTACCGCAGCGCGTTGCCGCGGGCCAGCGGCTGATACTGGAAGCGGTCCTCGACTACATCGGCCTGCACAGCGCGAAGGCCGACGTGTTGGCAGCGGCTTGGATGACCAACCGTGTGGTCGAATACAACAACGAAGACGACACGATCAGCGCAAGCGAGTGGCCGCCAAACCGGCCCTGACATTGGTCTGCCGATGATGCTCGGCGGGCTATATGGTGGGCCGTCACGGCCAGTATGAAGCACGCGCTGTGCGTTCCGTCGTCGGTTTCCTATAGAAACGTCGTTGTCGTGAGTGCGCCTGGCCCCGTCGGACTGGGTCTCATCACCCTGGTCCGACGGGGCGTAGCTCCGTCATCGAGAGCCCGTCCGGTGCGCATGCAAGCATCTGAATGAGGTCTCTCGATTGGTGTGATGGCCCGTCGTCAAGGAGGCCCACCAAGCGCACCATTTACGACAGAGAAGGAGCCGATATGGCTACCACCACGATGGACTACGCAGAGCAGGTGGTGATCCCTGGGTCTGGGCCCGGCATATCACGGCCGCCGCAGTATCGAGCTCAGTATCAGGCAGTGTCCGTGGGTTGATGGTGACTCTGTTGTGGACAATCCTTGTGAGTAGCGGTGGATCGCTTTCGCGCAGTGTTGCTGCTAGGCAAATCGGGTCGAGATGTTCACTGAGTGCTACTGCTGGTCCGGTGAGTTCGAGGATCGGCAGGGCACCGCCACCTACCCGAGCGACTGCGTCGATGATCTCGCCGCCTGTTTGTTTGGCGAGGCGTTCGGCGCGCTGTAGTAGCACCTTGTGGTCGATCTTGAGCATGGTGAGGACTGGAATCTCGCGCAATGCACGCTCGGGATCACGGTATAGGGCGAGTGTTGCTACGAGACCTGCGAGGGGCAGCCGACCAATTCGTAGAGCGCGTACGAGAGGGTGATTGCGGCAGGCTTCAATCGCGGTGGCTGATCCGACCATTATGCCGGCCTGGGGTCCGCCAAGGAGCTTGTCGCCGCTGAAGCACACAATTGAGGCGCCCGCGCGAACGGACCGCTTAACTGCTGGCTCCTCGGTGAGCACATCGAGGTGGTCGGCTAGGACGCCGGAGCCGACATCGTCGATGACTGGAACACCGAGATCGCAAAGCGCCTCGATCGAGACTTCCTCGACGTACCCTACCGCGCGGAAGTTCGATGGGTGTACACGGAGGATGAGGTCGGCGCCAGCGGCGAGTGCGCTCCGGTAATCCTCTAAACGCGTTCGGTTGGTGGTGCCGACCTCGATGAGTTTTGCGCATGTCTGTGCAACTACGTCTGGGATTCGAAATCCGCCGCCGATCTCTACGAGCTGGCCGCGTGAAACGACGATCGATCGTTCCGGGCCCCCAAGTGCGGCGGCCGCGAGGAGCACAGCGCCGGCAGCGTTGTTTACTGCGAGCGCGTCTTCGGCACCAGTGAGTTCGCATAGTGTGTCGCTGATGTGGGCATTGCGGCTACCGCGCCGTCCGGTCGTGAGGTCTAGCTCCAAGTTGAGATAACCGCGTGCGGTTGCTGCTACGGCGTCAGCTGCCGCTTCGGCCAGCGGTGCACGGCCGAGGTTGGTGTGTACGACTACGCCGGTGCCATTCAGTACGTGTCGTAGCGGCGGCGCTAGTCGTGCATGAGCACGCGAGCAGAGGTCGGCTTCGCTTGGGTTTCCAGCGAGCAGTTCGGCACGGCGCTGGGTGAGTACGGCCCTTGCAGCTGCAGTTGCTTCTACCGCCGATAGTTTGTTCCCACTAATGTGCTTGCGAACGTCTTCTGCCAGCTGATCGACCGCCGGTAGATCGCGGAGGCGCTGGCGCACCGCGTCTGAGATCTCAGGGTTCTCGCGAGTGTTCATGTGTTGCCATCGCGTAGGTGTCGGAGGCGGTCGATGATGTCTGCTCGACGGCCATGTCGTCGTGCATGCGCGTCGAGTACGACGCCGCCGCCGAGGGTGTCGGGCGGCGAAGGGCGGCGGATGACTACGTGGTCGCCATCGGCGGCGAGCAGCGGGTGATCGAGGCGGAGCTGCCAGAGGTTCTCGCTGAGCGCAGCGAGGCGTCCGGGTGTCTCGCGTGTACCGTGGTGCACGTGCACGCGGGTGTTTGCCTGAGTTTTGGGAATCTCGATCGCGCAGTCCAGGATGCGTGTTGGGTGCAGAACGCCTGGTGTGGCCAGTACGTCGCCTCGCTGGATGTCGCGGTAGTGGACTCCATTGAGATTGGCTGCTACGCGCTGGCCCGCGGCGGCAGTCTCCATCGGTTCGTCGTGTATCTGAAGTCCCCGGACGCGTACCGGAGTGTTTGCGGGTAGTAGCGTGAGCTTGTCTCCGCGGGAGAGTGTGCCGGACCATAGTGTGCCGGTGACAACTGTTCCTCGACCGCGTATGCTGAATGTCCGGTCGATGTGGAGGACCGTGTTTCCTGGTCTCGCCGCGCGACTGTGCAGTTTTGCGACGACCCGGTCGATTGCGGACAGTACATCGTCTATACCGGTGCCGTTGTGCACCGAGCAGGCGACCGACTGGCAGTCAGGGAACAGCGTGCGTGCCTCTTCTATCGCCGCCTGTGGGTCGGCGATGTCTGCCTTGGTTACGGCGATTACTCCGTCGTGTAGACCAAGTGCGTCGAGGATGATGGCGTGCTCAAGGGTCTGAGGCATCACCCCATCGTCAGCAGCGATGACCATCAAGAACAGGTCGATGCCTGTCGCACCTGAGACCATCGTGCGAACGAAGCGCTCGTGTCCGGGAACATCGATGACCGAGAGCGAGCGCTCGGACGGAGTGCGTAGACTCGCGTATCCAAGGGCAATCGAGATGCCGCGTGCGTGCTCTTCGGGCAGACGGTCGGTGTTGACGCCGGTCAGTGCCTCGATCAGCGTCGTCTTACCATGATCGACGTGGCCAGCTGTCCCAAGGGTGACGGGACCCTCGTCACGCATGGCTCGTATTCTTGACGGAGCGGCAAAGGAGTCGAACCTTCTCAGCGCGCTCAGCGCGCCGCCAACGGCTTTGTAGGCCGCTTGGGGCACCGGCCCCGGGCCGCTCCCTGCTAGCAAAATGGAGCATGCTCGTACATGTAGTCAACGCACCGTGATGGCACCCGCCGGGCCAGCGCAAAGTCGACCAATCACGCTTCCGAACGGCAGCACTGTATTGCCGGCAGGCACGGCGACGAGTAGTCCCCCCGAGGTCGTGGCGTCCGTGAGCAGACGCGCTCGCCACGTCTCTACGTGAGAGTCGATGCTTGCGAAGGTGGTTGCCCACTCGGCGTTACGTCTGCTGCCACCAGAGATACCTTCACCACCATCGAGGATCGCATCGACACCGGTGATCGCGGGCACACTAGCTGCGTCCACCTCGGCGGAGAGGCCGCTCTCTCGACAGAGGTGGTGGAGGTGTCCGAGCAGCCCAAAGCCGGTGACATCGGTCATGGCGCGCACCCCGGCACGCAACGCAGCTTTGGCGGCACTGTCATTGAGTGTGATCATCACTTCAATCGCGGCGGCGAGCAGCTCCTGGGACACGTTACCGTGCTTGCGGGCGGTCACTATTGCGCCGACACCAAGTGGCTTGGTAAGCATCAGCACGTCGCCCGGTCGTCCGGCAGCGTTCGTCGTAATCTCCGCTGGATTCACGATCCCGGTCACCGCCAGCCCGTACTTGGGCTCAGTGTCATCGATTGAATGGCCACCGACGAGAATCGCATCGGCGCTACTCACCACGTCAAGGCCACCGCGCAGGATCTCTCGCAGCACACTTCCGCCGAGTTTTTCCAACGGAAACGCGACGATGTTCATCGCAGTAAGCGGCTTGCCGCCCATCGCATATACGTCAGACAGTGCGTTGGCCGCGGCGATCCGGCCAAAGTCATACGGATCGTCGACCAACGGGGTAAAAAAGTCGACGGTCTGCACGAGCGCGAGATCGTCACGTAGATGGAACACCGCGGCGTCATCGCTCGTCGGTGAGCCGACCAATAGACGTTCGTCCGTCTTGAAGGGCAGACCACGAACGATTGGGAGCAGATCGGCTGCGGCTAGCTTGCAACCACAGCCCGCTCCCCGCGAAAGTGCCGTGAGCGACGGTGAGCCAGAGGGCTTCAAAGCCGTAGGGGCAGCCATGTCGGCAATGGTCGCCGAGAGCGCCAAGACGTGCAAGTGCGTCAGGACTGTTGAAACCTAGAGCAGATTGGCGCACCACGATGTGAGCGTCTTGACCGCGTGGCGCACGAGCTGTCCCAGCACCAACCAGAGCCGATCTCGTGACGGATCAGGACTGCATTACTCGCGGAACTCGCAATTCCGTGGCAGCATGGTGGACCCCTCCGAGTGTTTCCGACTACCTCCCGGGGCCGTCAACTACTCAATGCCAGCTTGATACGCGCCCGACGATTCCGGCGAACGTCGACGAGAGTTGGAAACAAAGAAGGAGCGGCTAGATCCTGTTCCGATCCGGCTACACGTCGGGATGTAGTCGCTGACTTTCGCCAGCCGATCACGCTCTGTGCTGCGTTTGCGCCTTGTTGGACGTTGCCAGCGAAGCCCACAGCCTCCGCGGCATACATGGGTTCGTAGGCGCCGAGTCGACAACACGTCAACTCGCGTGCGTCATCGTACAACGATGCGGTGGCTCGGAAGAGCGGACTGCGATGCCGGTGGATTCGATCTAGGGAGTGTTTGCGTTGACTGAAGTTGAGAGGGTCTTGGGAGCTGTGCGGAGCGTCGCTGCCGAGCAGATCGCCCCTCATGCCGCCGAGGTCGACCGCGAGCGTACGTTTCCAGCGGCGGGCATGGATGCACTCGCGGCGGCTGGCGGCCTCGGGATCGCCGTGCCGCAGGAGTATGGCGGCGCTGGAGGCGGGCTCCTCGCGCTTTCCGAAGCATGTGAGGCCGTCGGATCGGCGTGCGCCTCCACAGGAATGGTCTATCTGATGCATGCTGTCACCGCTGCGACGATTGCGGGAGGAGGTGGAGAGAGGGCCGCCGACTACTTGGAGGGGCTCGCCTCCGGTCGCATCGTGGGCACGCTCGCTTTCAGCGAGCGCGGCTCGGGCGCGCACTTCTACGCGCCCGAGCTGCAGGCTGTGCAGAGCAATGGCGGCGTCAAGATTTCTGGTCGCAAGAGCTTCGTGACGTCGGGCGGGCACGCCGATGTCTATCTGGTGCTTGTGAAGAGCGGCACCAGGGAGGGCCTGGATTGCTTCCTGGTTGAGCGCGACGCGGATGGCATGCACTTCGACGGGGAGTGGCAGGGCCTCGGCATGGCGGGCAATTCGAGCATCGCCCTAGAGCTCAACGATGTCGCGGTTGATGCTGGGGCTCAGATCGGCGCCTCTGGGAGCGGAACGGACTTGGTCTTCTCCGTGGTTGCTCCCTTCTTTCTGGTCGGACTCGCCTCGGTGAACATCGGGATCGCAGCCGCCGCCCTGAAAGCTGCCAGCGAGCACGCCGCGAGCAGGCGCTATGCGGATGGGAGCGCCCTGGCGGAGGTGCAGGTCATTCAGCATTTTCTCGCTGACATGGACATCGCGGTGCGCGCAGCGCGGCTGCTGGTACATGAGGCGGCACGGCTCGGCGATGCTGGAGATGAGGGTGCTCTCGTGCCGATCATGGAGGCGAAGGTCTCCGCGACCGACACGGCAGCCCAGGTCACTCAGCGTGCGCTGGAAGTGTGCGGCGGGCAGGGATACACGCCGGCCCTGCCAATCGAGCGGAGTCTCCGGGATGCTCGTGCCGGTGCGGTCATGGCACCCACCAACGCGGTGCTGCGTAGCTGGATCGGCAAGGCCCTTACCGGACTTCCCGTGCCATGAGCCCCACGAGCGAGATCACAGTTGGGGCGGTGGCCTACCATCCGCGCGTCGTCACGGTCTGGGAGAGCTTTCGTGACTACTTCAGGGATAGAGGAATACCGACTGACTACATTCTGTACTCGAACTACGAACGACTGGTGCAGGCCGTCCTCGAGAGCTCTGTGGACATCGGCTGGAACACCAACACTGCGTTCGTTGCCTTGGAGCGCCAGCTTGGTGACGAGGCGCAGATTCTCGGGATGCGTGACATCGACGCTGAATTCGCGACGGTGATCGTCACGCGCCGCGGAGAGACTTTCGATCGCGTCCAGGAGCTCGCCGATCGGCGACTGGCGCTCGGCAGTCGCGATTCGGGACATGCCGCGATTCTCCCTCTCTACTACCTTGAAGAGCAGGGGCTGAGGGCAGAATCCATCCGCAAGATCATCCGGTTCGATACAGATATCGGCAAGCACGGTGACACTGGCGACTCGGAGATGCGGGTGGTGCAGGCTGTCGCCGAGGGCGAGGCTGACGCCGGGGCCCTTGGCGATGCTACCTGGGCCAGGTTCCGCACCGAGGGGCTTCCTGCCGCCGCCGAGCTTGAGGTCTCGTGGCGCTCCCCGACCTACTATCACTGCAACTTCACGGCGCTGCCCTCCTTCGACCTTGAGCTCGCGGCTCGCTGGCAGGCAGCGTTGCTGGCAATGAACTACGACGATCCATCGATGCGACAGGCGATGACGCTTGAGGGCGTCCGGAACTGGCTCTCGGGCAACCGCAGCGGCTATAAATCCCTCGCTGCCGCTATGGAAAGAGAGAGCGCAGCAGTGTGAATCCGCACCGTCTCGACGCCGAACTGCTTGAGCTGGGTGGTGGCCTAGAGGTGCTCCTACAGGCGACCCTCGTTGGCATAAAGCCCGATCAGCAGGTCGACGTTACTGTCCTCTCGCGTGGAACAGCGCTAGAACTTCCAGGTTGGGCGCGACTGCACGGCCACGAGGTGGTGGACGAACTCGATCGTGGAGCTGGGGGCTATGTCGTGCGTCTACGCCGCGGTCATGGCGAGCGTGTACTCGCGGACGGCGTGGCGGGTCATCACGATCCGCCGCCGATTCGGCCAGGAGGAGAGTTGCACTCCAGTGACCTCCGCGGTAATGGTGGCGTGCCTGAGATGGTTCCTCGTGATGTAGGGTTCGTTCCGATTGGTGCCGTGGCCGAGAAGGGCGCTCCTCAGTTTGATTGGCGACTCCACCGCCGAGATACGATTTGGGCTCCCGAGGTTGCCGACCTTGCCGAGCAGGCGTCTGGGGAGCAGTGGGACGCTTCCCGTGATATTCCGTGGGAGACTGCACGCGACCTCCCAGAGCACATCGAGCGCGCGGTGGCCCAGGTCATGACGTTCATCGCGCAGAATGAGTACGCGGCACTCTACGTGCCCGCAGGCTTTTTGCCGCAGATGCACCCTTCGTACGCGGAGCTCCTGTTGTGGCTATCGAGTCACATCTATGACGAGGCACGGCATATCGAGGTCTTCACCAAGCGTGCTCTGATCGGCGGGTATCAGGGCTACGCCCTAGCGTCAACCGAGCTCTCGCTGCATAGCCTTCTGGCCGAGCATGATTTCACCGCAGCCGCGCTTCTGCTGAATGTTCTCGGAGAGGGCACATTTCTCGATCTGCTGCGCTTCATTGAAAGATACGCTCCCGACGCAGCGACTGCTGCTGCTGCACGACTGGCGCACCGCGATGAGCGTCGCCATGTGCACTTCGGTATCTCGCATGTGCGGCATGTGCTCGCCAACAACCCCGAGCAGCGCGCGATGCTTGTCCACTCGGCCGAGCAGCGTGCAGCCAAGCTGACTGAGATGTCTCTGAGCCCTCTGCTAACTGAAGGTCTGATGATCCTGGCCGCCGGCTCGCTAAGACCAAGAGCGCTCTCGGAAGGCGCAGACGCGGTCCGTGCGCTAATGCAGACGATGGAGCGCAATCGAATACGCCGTCTACGGTCAGCTGGGTTTGACGAGATCGAGGCGCACCTCATCTCGGACCTTCATACGCCCAACCTCATGTGACCGACGGCGTCTTGCGGTGAGCCAAGCCGATTTCGACGGGAGGTAGTTTCGTGCATTCTGCGCTCGACGGCCAGCGGGCTCCCAGACTCCCGCTTACGGCCCAAAAGCAAGCGCGTCGGCGGACATCGCTCACGCTCCTGCTCGGGACGGAGGCTGTCGCGTAAACCCTCGGGTGGTCCGGTGGGTTGAGGACCATTTGGGTATGTCCCAGAACTTTATTGCTGTTGATCGCCCGGGAGCTCCTCGAGCAAGCCGAGGAGACAGACCGTGCCGAGGATGAGCGCTTCGGCGAGCAGCGCGGTGATGAGCTACCGGCAGAGCTGCGCGTCAGCGGCGACCGCCGTAAACGCCTGGCTGCCGCGCGACGGCCACTCGATGACGAGCGCGAAGCCGTACCCGAGCAGGTGCCACGTGATCTGCATTGCACCGCGCGGCTGCCAGAGGGTGCGGCACTTAGTGCTACACTCATCGTGTGCCGACCAAGAAGCACCGCTACACCATCACCAGTGACGAGCGGGTCGAGCTCGCACTCCGGCGTGGTCGCCGCAGCTTCCCCCCCGGAACTTCAGATTCGAAGATCCTCGCCACGCTCGTCAGCAGGGGTGAGGAGGCGCTCGAGCGGGAGAGCCAGGCCGAAGAGGACCGCGAGCAGCGCCGGCGTGTGGCCGCCAAGCGCTTGGCCGACCGCTTCCGGCAGCCTGAGGGCCTTGACTATGCAGCACTCCGTGATGCTTCCGCCCAGTGGCTGCGCGGGTGAGCCCGCCATTCGGGGGCAGGAAGCTCGTCGTCGACAACTCCGCGTTTCAGCGCGGCGGCAACGAGATCGTGCGCGGCGACTGGCTGCGGGCGCTCGAGGAAGGACAGCTCTACCGGTCGCCCATCCTGGAGTTCGAGGTCCTATACAGCGCGCGCAACGCCCGCGAGCACGCGGAGCTGACGGAGGAGCTCGAAGGACTCAGGCCACTGGAGCTATCGGAGGCCGTCGTCAGCGCCGCACTTGGAGCCCAGGCCGAACTGGCGCGACATGCAGCCGGCTTTCACCGCCTCCCCCACCAGGACTACCTCGTCGCGGCGATAGCCGCCGCCCACGAACTCGGCGTTCTGCACTACGACGCCGACTTCGATCGCATCGCCGAGCATTCGTCGCTGGTATTTGAGAGCCTCTGGATCGCCTCCCCCGGTATGCTCGACCAAGAGGCAGCCGACCCACTCCGACGGCACAGAAGGGTCGTCAGCCACAGCCTCGCTCAGTTTCACGGAGAGCGCGCCAAAGAAGTCTTCGACAACGTCCTCCACCTGCTCGAGGACGAGCTTCGCGCAGACGGCCTCCAGCCGCCCGCGCTTCGGTGAAGGGGGCGGGGCCGCAACGCGGCTGATACCACTTACGGCACCATCATGGGATGAGAGCAAGCAGATCGCGGTTCGCCTCCCGGATGAGCTTGTCGACTTCGTTGACCAGCTCGTCGACTCCGGTGCACGACGCAGCCGTGCGGCCGTCGTCACCCGGGCGCTTGGCGCGAGCGCAAGCGGGCCATCCCCACCCACGCCCTTGAAGAGCAGATCGGTGTGCTGCGCGAACCTCAGGAGCAGGCCCTCCACGACGCCATCCAGACCGCGTTCGATCTCGATTGAGCATCCTCCCCAGGAGCGCGCAGTGACCGGGCGACCCGGGCGCGGGTGTCGGCGGGCAAACTGTGGGTGCGGATGAGGCCTTCGAGATCTCATCCGGGACGCCGCGAGGCCAGACGCGCGAGCGCGAGTCCGGCGAGCGTACGACCGCCACTTACGGGATCCGCACGCAGGTCCCGCCACGCCCAGCCCGCCCGCTCCCGCAGTACCGCCCAGCTCGCCTCGCGCTGCTCGCGCGGTGACAGCGCGCGGAACTGCGCCGCCGCCCGGCGCGGGTAGTCAGCCTCGAATGCCGCCTGCTCGGCGATCCCCGGCGTCCACTCTGGCGGCGGCAGGCCGGTCGCGCTCACCGCCTCGAACAGACGCTCCAGCTCTCGCGTCAGCTTCGCGGGATGCCAGCTCGCGCTCACCTTCTCGGCCGCCGCCGCTCCGAAGGCGAGCCTGCGCCGCTCGTCCCCGAGCAGGTCGGCCACCGCTTCCGCGAAGGCGCGCGGGTGGTTCGCCACCCAGCCGTTCACCCCGTTGTCCACCACCTCCACCTGGGCGTTGTCCACCCACGGCGTCGAGCTGGTAACCACCGGAACTCCCACCGCCATCGCCTCGGCGATCGCCAGGCCGAAGGACTCCCCAATCGATGATGCACTGGCGAACACGTCCGCGGCGCCGTAGCAGGCCGCCACCCGCCGCGGCTCGCTCGAGGAGGGCAGGCAGCGCACCCGCTCGAGCACCCCCAGACGGCGCAGCTGGGCCCGGCGATGCGGGGTAGCGCCCACCAGCACCACCTGGACGTCGGGGACCAGACGCAGGAGGTGCGGCACCATCTCCACGAGGATGTCCCCCCACTTGCGGTCGTCCTCGCGCCCGATCCGGACCACCGTGGGCCGCCCCGGATCGAGCCCGAGCAGCGCGTGGGCCTCGGCCCGCGACGGGGCGTCGGCTCGGAGCGCGTCGATGTCCACGGGGTAGTAGAGGGTGCGATGGCGACTATGGAAGGCCTCCAGATCGAGGCTCGCTCGCTTCCGATAGCGCATCGCGCACATCTGGCTGATGTGCAGGTGCGCCGAGAACTGGTCATCGTCCGGACTGGTGTCGCGCCAGCCGAAGACATTGGTCTCAATCAGCCCCTCGATACCGGCCGCACGGCAGGCCGCCGGCAGGAGCGGCTCGACCGAGCCGAACCGATGCACGTGGACGACGTCGACGCCCCGCAGCTGCTGTGCGAGCCTATCGGGGTCATCCTGAGCGCAAACCACCTCGATGCCTCCCGCCTTGAGTTCGGCTGCACGTACGCCAAGCTCCGTCAGGGCGATCGCCCGGAGACGCACTCGGGTGCGGTTGTGGTGGAGCGCGTATGTGACAGCGGCCTTGGCCGCCCCGCCCATCCCGAAGGAGTTGCACACGACGGCGAGCTCGAGGGGCACTCGCTTCAGGATACATGCCGCTTTGGCGTCGGATGTCGCGGGCAGCTTGCCAAACCTGCCCCTCGCGACCTGCGGCTCGCACGACGGGGAGCGTGAGCGCGGTATAGGATGGCTGGCATGGGAACCCGCGAGTCGGCACGGCCCACGATCCAAGCTGCCAAGCAAGCCACAGGCGCCGTCAAGCAGTGGGTTGCAACTTTCTCCCCGGTGGAAGACGCCCTCACCAGCCGGGTGTAGTGGCCAGGGTTGAGCCATCCAGCCGTCGATCTCTGCGTCAACTGCTACGAGCGAACCTACCGCGAGGTGTTGAAGCCGGGCTTTTTCCCGATATTATTGACTGAACATCAGCATCCGTTCGCCAGACGTACAGCGATCATCAACAATGTGAGCGATCGCGACGACGCCCACTTCAGGGCCGAGCGTCTGCACGAAGCGGGAGAGCTCGACGAGTGGTTCTTTGTAGAGGACCACATCGCTCACGCGCTGACCATCGCCGGTCTCGGTGAGTCGGACATCGCCCGTGCGCCTCA
>DATMPY010000134.1:0-13498 GCA_035566955.1 Solirubrobacteraceae bacterium
CGAAGCGCTGCTGCGGATTCCGCCGCTGGTGGCGCTCGGGGGCGACGAGGAGGCGACCCAACTGCGCCTGGAGTACCGGGGGGCGGATGCGGCGGCGAACCCCTATCTGGCCCTGG
Source organism: Solirubrobacteraceae bacterium (assembly GCA_035566955.1). Classification (GTDB taxonomy): domain Bacteria; phylum Actinomycetota; class Thermoleophilia; order Solirubrobacterales; family Solirubrobacteraceae; genus Palsa-744. The sequence goes on from DATMPY010000134.1 coordinate 117, forward strand.
GGGCGATCGTGCGGGCGGGTCTGGAGGGGGTGCGGGCGGGGCTGGAGGCGCCGCCGATCCTGGACCGCGACCCAGCGCAGCTGGACCCGGAGGAGGCGGGGCGCTACGGGGTGGGGGCGCTGCCGGCCTCGCTCGAGGACGCGCTGGGGGCGCTGGCAGAGGACGCGACGGTGCGGGGGTGGATGGGGCCGATGCTGTATGAGGCCTATGTGGGCGTCAAGCGCGCGGAGATCGAGGCGGCGGCGGACGTGGATCTCGGCGAGGTGTGCGGGCGCTATGCCGCGATCTATTGAGGAGGAGCTGCTGGGAAGGCTGCTGGAGGGCATCGAGCGCGAGCTGCCGCGGGCGGTGGGGCTGCGCCGGCGGCTGCACGCGGAGCCGGAGCTGGCGCACGCGGAGGACCGCACGGCGGCGGCGGTGGCGGGGGAGCTGCCGGTGGCGTGCGCGACGGTGGCGGGGACGGGGCGGATCGCCCGGGTGGGCCCGGCGGGTGGAGCGCCGGTGGCGGTGCGGGCGGAGCTCGACGGCCTGCCGATCGAGGAGCGCACGGGCGCTCCGTTCAGCGCGAGGGGGGAAACGATGCACGGATGTGGGCACGATGTCCACATGGCGGCGCTGGTGGCGCTGACGCGCGCGGCGCACGCGCTCGGGGAGGAGCTGCCGGCGGGGCTGGTGGCGGTGTTCCAGCCGAGCGAGGAGGCGTACCCCTCGGGGGCGGAGCAGCTCGCGGGCGAGGCGCTGGCGAGCCTGGGGCTGGCGGCGATCGTGGCGGCGCACGTGCACCCGGAACTGGGGTGGGGCACGGTGGGGCTCGACGCGGGGGTGGTGAACGCGTCGTGCGACGCGGTGGAGATCACGGTGGAGGGGGAGCCTTCGCACGGGGCGTACCCGCACCGGGGGCGGGACCCGATCCTGGCGCTGGCGCAGATCGTGGTGGCGCTGCACGCCCAGGCGGGGCGGCGCCTGGACCCCGTGGGCGCGGGGGTGGTGACGGTGGGGGTGCTGGAGGGGGGGAGCGCGGAGAACGTGATTCCCGCGCGGGCGCGCGCGCGAGCGGCGCTGCGGGCCCACCGGCGGGAGGATCGGGTGGCGCTGCGGGAGATGGTGGAGGAGGTTGTGGCGGGGATCGCGGCGGCGCATGGGTGCAGGGGGACGGTGGAGCTGACGCGGGGCGAGCCGGCGCTCGAGAACGACGGGGCGATCGTGGCGCGCGCGCGCGAGCTGCTGGGGAGCGCGGGCCTGCGGGTGGCTCCGGAGTGGCGCTCGTGCGGGTCGGACGACTTCGCGTTCTTCGGCGCGCTGGCGCCGCTGGCGATGGCGTTCGTGGGCCTCGAGGGAGCGGAGGGCTTCAGGGCCAGGCCGCTGCACCATCCGGAGTTGCTGCCCCCGGACGCGGCGGTGGGGGCGGTGGCGCGGGTGCAGGCGGTGCTCTACGTGGCGGCGTGCACCTCGAACACGGCCACGGAGATCTGAGAGCCGCCCGGGCCGTGGCAAACTAAGGCGCGTGAACGATCCCTCGCTGACCGGAGGCTGCCTCTGCGGCGGCGTGCGCTTCGAGCTGACGGAGCGGGCGCGGACGGCGGGCTACTGCCACTGCACGCGCTGCCAGCGTCGGACGGGCACGGGATCCTCGGCGCAGGCGCGGATCGACGGCGGCACGCTGCGGGTGGTGCAGGGGGAGGGGCTGCTGCAGGTGTGGCGCCACCCGGAGGGGGGCTTCGAGAAGCTGTTCTGCGGTGAGTGCGGAGGCCACCTGTTCAGCCGCAACCCGGAGGACGCGACGCAGATGAGCGTGCGCCTGGGGGCGTTCGACGGCGACCCGGGGGTGCGGCCGAGCTGGCGGGCGTTCGTGGCCTACGCGGCGCCGTGGGAGCCGATCCCGGACGATGGGCTGGAGCGCTTGGCGGAGGGCAGGGGCTACTGAGAAAGTAGCCTCGCGCGGGGAACCCTTTGAGGTAGGACCTTGGGATCGTCCGCGCGGGTGAGTGCGCCGTCCACGCGGGTGGGCGCGGGGCTTCCGTGCCCCGCGTCGTGGCGTAGAGCCCGACCGGGGGCCGTCCGGCGTCGTGTGGTCCGGGAGGCTCAGCCGACGGGGTTCTGCCAGCGGATCTCGGCGAAGCGGGCGAAGTCTGTGTCGGCGGAGCAGACGACCAGGCCGTGCTCGAGTGCGAGCGCAGCGAGCTGTGCATCGGGGATGAGGTTGCCGGACACTTCGTAGCAAGCGATGAGCTCGCCGAGCAGCTGCGCGTGGTTTGGTCCGGGCGTGGGGACCCACGCCGCCGGCGCGGCAAGCCAGTCGGTGACTCGCTCCCATGCGCTGGCTGGTGTGAGCGGTCGCGCGAAGGCCCGCGGGTGTGTGGAGATGCGCAGGAAGGCGCCAAGGCTCTGCCAAGGCAGCCCGACGCGGCGTGGTCCGTTGAGGTGCTCGGTCAGCCATGCCGCCGCGGCATCGTGCTGGGGGGCGCGCTTGTGGACGGCGTAAAGAAGGAGGTTGGCGTCGAGCAGCATCAGCGGGCCGCGGGCCCGTCCAGCGTCTCGATTGTCTCGGCGATGTTGGAGACGTCGAGGCCATCGCCGAAGTCGTGGGTCTTCTGGCGAAAGGGCTGGGTGGAGCGCGTGGCGGTGAGGCCGCTGCGAACGAGGTCGTTGACGGCCTCGCTGAGTCCGACCCCGCGCTCGCGGCGGAGCTTCTCGACGGCGGCGACAACGTCTTCTGAGAGCGTGACCGTGGTGCGCATGAGAGCCACTTTAGCGCATCAAGATGCATAACATTGCGCATCAGGACGTAGCGGCAGCGGCTAGCCTGCCCGCGCGGAGACGGCGCGCACGAGCTCGACGATCTCCTGGGGGGCCTTGGCGGGGGAGCCGCAGTCGAAGGGGGGCTGGGGGTCGTACTCGATGCCGAGCTGGATCGCCTGGGCGACCTGCTCGCCCGCGATGCGGGCGGCGAGGGTGAGGGCCATGTCGATGCCGGCGGAGACGCCGGCGGCGGTGATCACCTTGCCCTGCTCGACCACCCGCTCGGAGACGGGGTGGGCGCCGTACTGGGCGAGGGTGTCGAGTTCGGCCCAGTGGGTGGTGGCGTGCAGCCCGTCGAGGATGCCGGCGGCGGCGAGCAGCAGGGAGCCGGTGCAGACGGAGGTGGTCCACTGAGAGCGCTCGTGCACGCGGCGCAGCCAACCAAGGATGCGCTCGTCGTCCATCAGCGGGCGGGTGCCGAACCCGCCGGGCACGACGAGCACCTCGGGGTCGGTCAGCTGCTCGAAGGTGGTGTCGGCCAGCAGCGTGAGCATCCGGGTCTCGGTGCGGACGGGTCCGGCCTGGGCGGCGACGAACCGCACGGTGGCGCCGGGCAGCCGGGAGAGGACCTCGTAGGGGCCGACGGCGTCGAGGGCGGTGAAGCGGTCGAAGATGGGAATCGCGATGTTCATGGCGCTGTCCTCCTGGGGTTGGCGGCAATTGGGAAGCTCGAAGGGGCCACTCTCCCGAGCGGGATGGCGGTTGCGGGACTCATGGCGCTGCCCTCCTGATCGGGATGACCTGGCCCGCAGTGGGGTACGCCGGCTGATGAAGGTTCCACGGGAGCGCGCCGGGCGCATGGGACCGCTGGGGGTACTCGCCGGGAGCATGCTGGGGGTCGCCGGGAGCAGGGAACCTCTGGCGGTACTCGCCGGGGCTGACCCCGAGGTTGCGGGCGAAGGCGCGCCGCAGGGTCTCGACGGTGCCAAAGCCGCAGCGCCGGCCGACCTCATGGATGCCCAGCGCGGTGCTCTCCAGCAGCAGCTTGGCGCGCTCGACGCGCAGAGACTCCACATAGGAGGCGGGCGAGACCCCGACCTCGCGGCGGAAGACGCGGGCAAAGTTGCGGGGGCTCATGAAGGCGTGCTCGGCGAGGGCGGCGACGGAGAGGTCCTCGTCGAGATGGTCGGCGATCCACGCCTGCAGCTCGCGCAGGGAGGAGCGCTCGGCGAGCTGGCCGGCGAGGCTCGTGGAGAACTGCGCCTGGCCGCCGGGCCGGCGCACGAACAGCACTAGCGCCCGGGCCACGTCGAGCGCCACGCGGGCGCCGAGGTCCTCCTCGACCAGGGCAAGCGCAAGGTCGATTCCGGCGGTGACCCCGGCGGAGGTATGGACGTTGCCGTCGCGCACGAAGATCGGCTCGAGCTCGACCTGGATGCTGGGATACCGTCGGGCGAGCTCCCGACAGGCGGCCCAGTGGGTGGTCGCGCGACGCCCGTCGAGTAGCCCGGCGCGGGCGAGCAGGAACGCCCCGTTGCAAACGGAGGCGACCCGCCGCGAGCGCCGCGCGGCGGAACGCAGCCAGGCGATCAGGGGCTCGTCGCGCTCGGCCTCGGGCACCCCTTCGCCGCCGGCCACGACAAGCGTGTCGATTCGGCCCCCGCGGGCCGCGAGCGATCCGTCGGCGACGAGCCGCATTCCACTCGACGAGGCCAGCGGCCCGCTGTGGGGGGCGAGGAGCTCGAGTGAGTAGGCCCCGCCGGCGAACCGGTCGGCGAGCGAGAAGACCTCGCTGGGCCCGGTGACGTCGAGGATCTGCACACCGGGGAAGGCCACCAGCACGACCTGCCGAGGGCGAGGAGGATCGGGCATTGGCCCATCTTGCCGGTCCAAGCAGTTGTCCGCAATGCCAAGCAGCAGACGATTCCTGCCAATGTCGTCTTGCGCTGCCGAAGCCGCCGGCGACTACGCTCTCTTCAGGGTTCTATCTGTCAGGCGCGTGCATGGTGAATACGACAAGGAGGCGGCTATGAGGATTGTGATTGCGGCAGCGCTGGTGGCGGCGGTGGGGCTGGCGGCGGCCGGGGTGCTCGGCGTCGCGGGAGCCGCGGAAACCACCACCGCCCCGGCGGTGACGGCGCCGCTGCGGACGGTGAGTGTGCAGGGTGTGGCGAGCGAGCCGCTGAGCTCCGAAGCGAGCGCGGCCACGGCGACGTCGGTCTACCGGGCGGCGATGGCCGAAGCGGTGAACGACGGCCGGACGAAGGCCCAGTTCCTCGCCGAAAAGGGCGGCGCGACGCTGGGGCAGGCGCAGACCCTGACGGAGGGCGGCGGGTACATCGAGTGCCCGGGCGGCGTGGAATACGTGGGCGGCCAGCCGGACTTCGGCTTCGCCACGGGCTATGGGTTGGTGGCGGCGCAGAGCGCGCCGGTCGCGGCTGGGCGCCCGGTCCCATTCCAGGGCAAGCGCAAACAGCCGGTCAAACGGCACACCACGCGACCCGCGGCGAAGAAGTCCGCGGGGGGGACGTGCATGCTCTCGACCCAGGTCGCGGCGGTCTACCAGCTGAGTTGACGGCGAACGGCAAATGTTGAGCTGACGGCAGGTGGCGGGTGCCGAGCGCGGCTTCGCGACAGCCGCGCCGGCGCTCGCACCGCGGGTGCTCGCCCCGGCGCCAACCACCACCTACAGCCGCCGCCCGGCGAGCCCCTCGGCGGCCTCGACGATGGCGGCGTAGTCGCGCTCGCCGTGCCCGCGCCCGACGGTGGCGGCGAGCAGGTCGCGGGCGTGGGCGGCGGCGGGGAAGGGCATGCCGGCGGCCTGGGCTTCCTCGAGGCAGAGACGGACGTCCTTGAGCATGTGGGCGGTCTTGAACAGCGGCGTGTAGTCGTGGGCGCGCATCGCGCCGGCCTTCAGTTCCAGCTGGGCGGAGGCGCCGGAGCCGCTGGAGACGATCTCCGCGAAGGCGTCGAGGTCGAGGCCGGTGGCGCGGGCGAGCAGCAGGGCCTCGGCGAGGGCGGCGGCGTTGGCGGCGCCGAGGGCGTTGTTGATCAGCTTGAGCATCTCCCCCTGGCCGAGCTCCCCGACGTGCACGATCACACGGCCCATGACCTCGAGCAGCGGCTTGGCCCGCGCGAAGTCCTCGGCGTCCCCGCCGGCCATGATCGTCAGCGACCCCTCCTCGGCGCGGGGGGAGGAGCCGGTGACGGGGGCGTCGAGCATCCGCACTCCGCGCTCGGCCAGGGCGGCGCCGATCCGCCGGGTATCGAGGGGGGCGATGGTGGACATGTCCACGCACAGCAGCCCCTCGTGCGCTCCGTCCACCGCGCCCTTCCCGCTCGGCCCCGTGCCCTCCCCGCTTGGCCCCGCGTCCTCCCCGTCCAGTCCCGCGCCCCCCGCCGCGCCCCGCTCGCCCAGCAGCACGGAGGCGACCTGGTCCCCGTCGACGACCATGCTCACGACGATGTCGCTCGCGCGGGCGACCTCGGCGGGGCTGTCGGCGGCCAGCGCGTCGTGCGCGGCGGCCCACCGCGCGGCCTTGCCGGGGGTGTGCGTCCAGACGGTCAGGGGGAAGCCGGCGCGCCGCACGTTGGCGGCCATCCGCGAGCCCATGATCCCCAGGCCGAGAAATCCAATCCGCGCGGGCATGCACCCATACTTTTACAGCACCCCGGGGAGCGCGACTCCGTGACCTGGGCGGCGCCCTGCACCCGAGGCCCCGGGCGGCTGGGGAGGGAGGTTCTCGACGATGAGGGCGACGCTGTTGGCCTGGGGCAGAGCGACGGACCGCGCTCGCCGGCGGCGCGCGCGTTCGCGGCGCTCACCACGGGCTGAGCGTGCCATCCCCGCGGCGGCCTATCGTGCTGTGCTCATGCCCTCTACCTTCCATGCGGCGCTCGCCGAGGGCGAGGCGGTGCTGCGCTTTCCCTACGACGACGATCTGCGCAGGCTGCTGCGCGCGATCCCGGGCCGCCGGTGGGACCCGGTGGAGCGCGCGTGGTGCGTACCGCTGGAGCCCGAGAGCGCGGAGGCGCTGGGGCGGCTGCTGGCGGGTCTGCCGGAAGAGCCGCAGGTGAGCGAGGGGCTCACACGCGCGATCGAGCGCCGCCGGCGCAAGCGCCGCCGGGGGGAGTGCACGGTCGACCGGGTGCGCCCGGACGAGGAGTGGTGGCTGGGCTTCCCCACCGACACGGCCCCGGAGCTGGCGGAGGCGCTGTTGGAGCACCCCGAGGGGTACAGCGTGCCGGCGATCGGCCGCGGGCTGATCCCGCTCGACGAGCTCGCGGCGCGAATCGTGGGCGAGCTGGGCGCCCACTCGGAGGGGCTGCGCCTGAGCGAGGGTGCGCGCGGCGCGCTGAGGGGGCTGCTGGATGAGATCCGCCGGGAGGAAAACCGCGAACAGCGGCGCAACCGCGGGGACGCCGGCGGGGACGAGCGCGCCGATCAAGGCGGGCGCGGCGAGCCGCGGGCGGCCAACGGCCTGAACGCCCTCTACGAGGTCGAACTGTGCCGCGACCGCCGCAACCGGGTGTGGGTGCTGCTCGCCCCGGAGCACGCGCCGCTGGCGCGTACGCTCGCGGAGCGGGCGGGGCTGCGCGCGGGGGACGGTCCCGGGGGGACGTTCGCGCTGGCGGCGGTCGATTACGACGCGCCGCGGATCGCCGAGCTGCTCGAGCTGCTGGAGCCGGGGAGCGTCGACCCCCGCGTCGGCACGTGGCTCGAACGGGCGACGGAGTGGCGCGGGAGCATCGAGGTGGAGGGCCCGGGGGAGGCGCCGGTGTTCATGCTGCTGGGCAACATGGAGCGTCTGCCGCGGGAGCTGCGCGAGCGGGCGGCGAGCGTGCCGGGGGGCGCGAGCGTGCCGCTGACGCTCGAGTCGTGGCGGCTGATGGAGGGGCGGCTGCGCGGCTGGATCAGCCCGGCGGCGAAGCGCTGCGTCGCGGCGCTGCGGGAGGGCCGCCCGGCGCCGCCGGCGGTGCTGGAGCTCTCGGGGATCCACGAGGACCCCACGTTCGTGCTGGCCCCGGGGCACGACACCCAGCAGCTGGAGGCGTTCGCGGCGCTGGCGGGGACGCTGCCTCACAAGCCGCGGCGCGGCGCGGCGCACGAGCACGCGCAGCTGCCGGCGATCCGGGCGGACCCGTTCTGCGTGCCGGAGCTCGACCGCTTCCTGGCCGAGCACGGAACGTGGGTGGAGGCGGAGGCGCTGGCGCTGCTGCAGGAGGTGCGCGAGGAGCACGCGCGGGCGGCGGGCCTGGTGGCGCTCTCGGCGGCGAGAAACGCGGAGCTCGAGGTGGCCGGCCTGGGCGGCGAGCTGAAGCCGTTCCAGCGGGCGGGGGTGAGCTACCTGCTCTCCCAGCGGCGGGCGTTCCTCGCGGACGAGCAGGGCCTGGGCAAGACGATCGAGGCGCTCGCGGCGCTGGAGTCGGACGGGGCCTACCCGGCGGTGGTGGTGTGCCCGGCGAGCCTCAAGCTGAACTGGTTGCGGGAGATCGAGCGATGGCTGCCGGGGCGCACCGCGCGCATGCTCACGGGCACCGGGGGCAGGGCTTCGGCCCGGACGGGCGCGGGTGGGGGCGCGCGTGTGGGGACGAAGACCGGCGCGGGCGCTCTGGCGCTGGCCGCGAATGCCGCCACCCGGTCCGTGGACGCCTCCACCTCAGCGGCGGAGATCACGGTGGTCAACTACGACATCGTGGCGGCCCGCCTGGATGAGCTGCGCGCGCTCGGCCCCCGGGCGCTGGTGGTGGACGAGTCCCATTTCTGCAAGAACGCAGCGGCCAAGCGCACCCAGGCGGTGGTGAGGCTCGCGGCGGCGGTCCCCCAGGAGGGACTGGTGATGGCGCTCACGGGCACCCCCGTGATGAACCGCCCCCCGGAGCTGATCGCGCAGCTGCGGATCCTGGGGCGCCTGGGAGACTTCGGCTCGGGCGCGCAGTTCGGCCGGCGCTTCCGCGGCCCGGACGCCCACCTGCGCCTGCACTGGCACCTGCGGGCGCGCTGCTTCGTGCGGCGCCTGAAGGCGGAGGTGCTGCCGCAGCTGCCGGCCAAGACGCGGGGGGTGGTGCCGGTGGAGCTGGACAACGAGGCGGAGTACCGCCTGGCGGAGCGCGACGTGGTGGCGTGGCTGCGCAGCCAGCCCCTGGACCTGCGCGAGCTCGACGCGAAGGTGGCAGCCGCGCTGCGGGCGGAGCGCCTGGTGCGGCTGAACGCGTTGAAGCTGCTCGCGGCCCGCGGCAAGCTGCACGCGGCGCTGGCGTGGATCCACGACTTCTGCTCCTCGGGGGAGCGCCTGGTGGTGTTCGCGCGCCACCGCGAGATCCAGCGGGCCCTGCTGGAGCGCTTCCCCACGGCGCTGCACATTCTCGGCGAGGACGGCCACGCCGCGCGGGATGCCTCGCTGCGCGCCTTCCAGGAGCCGGACGCGGCGGATAACCAGTTGATCGTCTGCTCGATCGAGGTGGCGGGCCAGGGGATCACGCTGACGCAGGCCTCCAACGTGGCCTTTCTGGAGCTCGACTGGACGCCCGCCAAGCACGACCAGGCGGAGGACCGCTGCCACCGGATCGGCCAGCAGGATGCGGTCAACGCGTGGTATCTGCTCGCGGCGGACACGATCGACGAGACGATCGCCACCCTGCTGGAGCGCAAGCGCGCGGTGATCGGGGCGGTCACCGACGGGCGGGAGGAGGACGAGGAGGGAGTGTTGGACGCGCTCGTGCGCGACCTGCGCGGGGAGCCCTACCGCCACCTGCGGGCGGTCGCGTGAAGCGAAAGCGTAAAGGGACATAGGGTCCTGACTTGCGGAAAACCCGTGTCCTAGAGACGGGATTTCCGAAGTGGCGATGTGGGTATTCCTGGATGGAGCCATCTCCCGCGGGGAGGAAGCTGGTCGTGGGCCGTATTTGTTCCCTCTCCGGACACGGCCTTGCGCGGGGCTCGCCGCCACCTCTCCCCGCTCCCGGGCGGCGGGCCTGCGCTTTACCACCTCGCGGCGATCGACCCCTACAACGGCGAGTGGCGGGGCCTGCGCTGTGTCCACCTCGCGGGCGATCGACCCTATAACGGCCAGTGGCGGGGCCTGCGCTATGCGTCCACCTCGCGGCGATCGACCCCTACAACGGCGAGTGGCGGGGCGGGGCCTGCGCTTATCCATCTCCCGGCGATCGACCTACAACGGCCAGTAGTGCCCGATTTGCGCCGCCGCCCTCGCGGTCAGCAGCGGATCCGGAGCCGTCTCCGCCGGTTCCCCCTCGCCCCCCAGCGCCGCCATCGTGGCCTGCACGCATTCCCCCAGCAGCACCGGTTGGTAGCCCCCCTCCAGCACCGCTCCAACCGGAGCCCCCAGGCGCTTCGCCGCCTCGCGCACGTGGCGGGCCATCTCCGCGAACGCCTCCGTCTCCAGGCGGCACTCCGCCAGGGGGTCCCCCACGTGGGCGTCGAACCCCGCCGAGACCATCACCAACTGGGGCTCGAACGCCACCGCCGCGGGAAGCACCACGTGCTCCAGCAGCGAGCACCACAGATCCCCCTCCGAGCCCGCGGGCACGGGCAGGTTGATCGTGTACCCCTCCCCCTCCCCCGAGCCCACGTCCCCCAGGGGGCCCGTGCCCGGGTACAGGCCCCCCTGGTGGATGCTCGCAAACAGCACATCCCCCCGGCGGCGGAAGATCTCCGCGGTGCCGTTGCCGTGGTGCACGTCCCAGTCGAGGATGAACACCCGCTCCACCCCCAGCTCCCGGATCGCCAGCTCCGCCGCCACCGCCACGTTGTCGAACAGGCAGAACCCCATCGCCCGCGCCCGTTCGGCGTGGTGGCCGGCGGGCCGCACCCCGCAGAACCCCACCCCCGCCTCGCCCCCCAGCAGCGCCCGCACCAGCGTGCACACCCCACCCGCCGCGTGTAGCGCCGCGCGGTAGGAGGCCTCCCCCACGAACGTGTCCGCGTCGATTTCCCCGCCTCCCGCCTCGCACAGCTCCCTGATCCCCTGCACGTGCCCCGCGCTGTGCACCAGCTCGAGCTCACCCTCACTCGCCGCCGGGGCCTCTCTGAGTTCCCACCCCAGCCACCCCAGCCCCGCCAGGTGGCGCTCCAGCGCTTCCAGGCGCTCCGGGGTGTCGGGGTGCGCGGGGGAGTGCACCCGCGGGTCGTGCTCCAGGCACGCCTGGTGGCGGAAGTAGAGACCCGCGCTCATGGCTCTTATTATGTCGAGCCCTCGCTTCGCGGGGTTGGCCTTCGGAGGCGGGAGCCCCGGTTCGACCACACAAGGGCTCTCGTCACACTCGCTCGACCCTCGACCGCCCCAGCAGCACGTCCCTACCGGCTGCCTAAAGTCAGACACATTCTCTCCACAAATCTTGACATAAACCCCACCGTATCTGTAAAAATGATTGGGTAGATTCCACTGGCTCAGACTCGTGGAACCCCCGACACGGTCGCCGTCTCCTGCCTCAGAGGGTTATGGAAAAACGCCCAATCAACCCCCGGGAGACACGGACGCGGCCTGCCGGGCTTGGAGGATGCGAAGGGACGGGTCTGGCCCCAGCCGATCAATCCACAGACAAAAGGGAGTGAGATCAATGAAGCACCTCAAATTAATGGGGCTCTGCCTCGCGGCCGCGTTCGCCCTGAGCGCGTTTGGAATGGCGGCGAGCGCGTGGGCCAAAGAAGAAAACCCCACGTGGAGGGTGTGTGAAGAAAAAACAGGCAAAGGAGAAAAATGGGAAGACAGCGCCTGCACCAAAGGATCCCCAACGGGTAAATTTGAAGTTATCGAACTAAAAGGGGCCGGTGAAACGAGGTCGTTGACGGCCGAAGCAATGGGCACCCCACGACTCGACATCGGGACCTCTTCCCCGGACGACATCGAATGCAGCAAAGTCAAATTCAACAAAGAAGCGAAGATCATGGGCGGCGAACCGGGGACCGCGGAAGAGACCTTTGAATACTCAGGGTGCAAAGTCGAAGGCCACGAAGCCTGTAAGGTCAATGCGGGCACAGAAGAAGGAAGCCTCAAAACTAGTCCTCTCACCTCCAAGGAGGTTTTTCGCACCAAAGAAGCCGCAGAAAAAAGGCAGGCCGAATCCACCGACCTGCTGGTCAAACCAATATCCGGTAGCGTCCTTTACAAAGTGGAAATCAGCGGCGAAGGTTGTCCGAAATCGGGCACATTTGAAATAAGCGGTGAAGAACTCTATAACAACGGAGAAGCCGAACAGCATCTCAAAGCACACGATCTCGAATCGTCCACCGCCTCGACCTACTGGTTCAACTCGGGGGGCAAACTCACCGAAGGCAAAGTCGCCGCACTCAAAACCGGCGGCGGGGAAACCGTGGAACACCCCATCATAGTCATACTCCGGGTGATCGCCGCGCTCGTTGTCCTTGCGGTATGGCTCTTTAACTGACCCACGGACGGCGGTCATAGAGAAAGCGCGAGGAATCGACGCGGGGCATGGAAGCCCCGCGCCTGCGCGCCCGGGATTCCACCCCGACCCGCGTGGACGATCCCCAACCCCTACCTCAGGATGCGAACAACGGCGGGCACCGATGCTGCCAACCCTCCGCCTCCTCCAGCTGCGCCGCCAGCGAGATCAACCGCGACTCGCTGTTTGCCGGGCCCAGCAGCGAGGCCCCCAGCGGCAGGCCCTCGGGGGTGAGCCCCGCCGGCACGTTCACCCCCGGCCACCCCAGCACGTTCCACGGCCACGCGTACGGACAAGCGCCCACCACCACCTTGTCCGTGTCCCAGTTCCCCAGCCCGTCGATCGCCCCGATCCGCTCCGGGGGGCGCGCGGTGGTCGGCGCCAGCACCACGTCAACCCGCCGGAAGATCCTCCCCACCTGGCGCTGCAAGGGGCGCTCCAGCACCTTCGCCAGCGCCACCACCGGCCCCATCAGGCGCCCCATCCACGCGTTGTGCAGCGTCCTTGGGTCCAGCAGCGTGGGGTCGGGGACCCGCTCGATCCATTCGTTGAGCCCCGCCGTGGAGCGCGGCACGAACGTCAGCCCGATCAGCCTGTACGCCGGGTCGTCCCGCACCACCTCGTGGCCCAGGCCCCGCAGCACCTCCGCCATCCGCTCCACCGCCGCCCGCACCCTCCCATCGAGCGTCGCCGGGGCCAGGCTGAAGGGGATCCGCAGCGACAGCCCGATCCGCAGGCGCCCCGGATGGCGTCGCGCGGCCACCGAGTACGGCTCCGCCGGCGGGGGCGGGCGGTGCCGGTCCCCCGGGTGGCTGCCGCTCAGCACGTCCATCAGCAGCGCCCCATCCGCCACCGTGCGCGTCAGCGGCCCCAGGCAGGTCACCCCGTTGAACGCCTCCGGTTCCGGCCACGTCGAGATCCGCCCCCGCTGGGGCTTGATCCCCACCAGCCCCGTCCACGCCGCCGGGATCCGCACCGACCCCGCCCCATCCGAGCCCACCGCCGCGCTCACCAGCCCCGCCGCCACCGCCGCCGCCGCGCCCCCCGAGGAGCCCCCCGGGGTGTGCTCCAGGCTCCACGGGTTGCGCGTCGCCCCGAACGCCGGGCCCTCCGTGAACGGCCACTGCCCCAGCTCCGGGGTGTTGGTCTTGCCCACGATCACCGCCCCCGCCCCCTTCAACCGACGCACCGACTCGCAGTCCTCCGCCCGCGGCGCG
>DATMPY010000135.1:0-6964 GCA_035566955.1 Solirubrobacteraceae bacterium
GGCAGACCTCCAAGCTGCTCGCCCGCCTGCGGGACCTAGGGTTGATCGAGAACGCCGGCGGCGGGCACTCCAGCGGGGAGCCCAACGCCTGGACGCTCACCACGCGCGGGCGGGAAGTCGTGGAAGCGATCCGCGACTGACCTACGATCCGCTGAGGCCCAGCCGGTCCCGAGCTTGATCTCGATGTCCCACTGTCCGCTGAGGCCCAGCCGGTCCCGAACTTGATCCCGAGCGGCCCCACTGTCCGCTGAGGCCCAGCCGGCTGAGGCCCGGCCGGTCCCGGGCTCGATCCCGGGCGGTGCACCTGTGCTGGCCGTCCGGATGCTCCAGCCGCCGCCGGTGGGCTTGCACGGCGCTCTACGCGACCGGCGAACCCGGGGTTGCGACGGGCAACCCGCTGTCGCGGGCGGCGCTGAGGAGGCGCTCGTCGTAGGCGATCAGGACCCCGAGGTCATCGCCCAGGCTGAGCGCGGTGGCGAGATGGATCGCGTCCAGCGAGCGCAGCGCAGCCGGGGGCAGCGTGGCGGCGTGGTTGAGCACCTGCTCGTCGATCGGCAGCAGCGAGAGCCGCTGGAGGTCCAGTCTGGCCTGGTCTGCGTAGACCTCGCCGTACCGGCTGCATGCGCGGATCGCCTCGGTCAGGAGCACCATGCTGGACACGCGATCCGGCCAGCGCTCGAGCTCCCGCTCGAGTGCCTCGTGCCCGCGCTCCCGCAGCGGCAGCTTGACGTACGCCGAGCTGTCGAGATATGCGAGCTGGCCCGCTACAAGCGCTCCTTGCGCAACTCGCCGAGCACGACCTCGCTGGGCGGGCCGGCGGCCGGTGGCGGCGCCTGCCCGGTGGTGTAGGTCGCCAACAGGTCTCCCTTGGCAAGAGTTGCGCCGCGCTCGGAGACCAGCCGGGCGATGGCGGAGTCGGGGGGGCCGGACGGAACGAGCCGGGCCACCTCGCGTCCGCGCTCGGTCACCGTGAAGCTCTCCCCGTCCTTCACGCGCTCGACGTAGCGGGAGAGGTTCTGGCGCAGCTCCCTGATGCCGACGGCAGCCATAGTGCGTCAGTGTAGCACATGACGCGATGGACAGCTGTCCTTGGCCGGGTGGCTAACCTTTGGGTGGACAGGAGCCTCGCCCCGAGGCCGTCAATGAGTTCACCGCCGGAGGCCCCGAGCATGAGCGCACCCAGGACGAGCACCCCCGCCACCGCGACCACATCCGCAGCCGCGACCGCCGCCACCAGGCAGCCCCCTGCTCCAGGTGCCGTTGCCGGCGCCGTGACCGGCGCCAGGATCCCCTTCGCCACGATCGAGGAGGCGATCGAGGAGATCCGCGAGGGGAAGATGGTCGTCGTCTGCGACGACGAGGACCGCGAGAATGAGGGCGACCTGGTGATGGCTGCCCAGTTCGCCACCCCCGAGGCGATCAACTTCATGGCCAAGGAGGCCCGTGGCTGGATCTGCCTGGCGCTCAACCCCCAGCGCTGCGAGGAGCTGGGGCTGGAGCTGATGACCGCGAAGAACGAGTCCGCCCTGCAGACCCCTTTTACCGTCACCATCGAGGCCCGCCACGGCGTCACCACCGGCGTCTCCGCGCACGACCGCGCGCACACCATGCAGGTCGCCGTGGACCCCGCCACGCGGCCCGAGGATCTCGTGCAGCCCGGGCATGTCAACCCGTTGAAGGCCAAGGCCGGGGGGGTGCTGGAGCGCACCGGGCACACCGAGGCGAGCGTCGACCTCGCGCGCCTCGCCGGGCTGATCCCCGCGGGGGTGATCTGCGAGATCATGAACGAGGACGGCTCCATGGCCCGCGTGCCCGACCTCGCCGACTACTGCGCGCGGCACGGCTTGAAGATGGTCACGATCGCCGACCTGATCGCCTACCGCCGGCGCAATGACCTCCTGATCGAACGTGTGGTCTCCACCCGCCTACCCACGGGCTTTGGTGACTTCGAGGCCGTCGGCTACCGCTCGCTCGTCGACGAGAAGCACCACGTGGCACTCGTCAAGGGCGATGTCGCAGGGCGTCCCGACGTGCTCGTGCGCGTGCACTCCGAGTGCCTCACCGGCGACGTCTTCCATTCCCTGCGCTGCGACTGCGGCGAGCAGCTCGAAGCCGCCCTGGCGATGATCGAGCGCGAGGGGGAGGGGGTGTTGCTCTATCTGTCCCAGGAGGGCCGCGGGATCGGCCTGCTCAACAAGCTCCGTGCCTACCGCCTGCAGGAGGACGGCCTCGACACCGTCGAAGCCAACGAGCGCCTCGGGCTGCCCGCCGACCTGCGCGACTACGGGATCGGTGCCCAGATCCTCGCCGACCTCGGGCTCTCCTCGATCCGCATCCTCACCAACAACCCCAAGAAGATCCGCGGCCTCGAGGGCTACGGCCTGTCCGTCTCCGCCCAGGTCCCCATCGAGCAGCCCCCCAACGAGCACAACGCCGCCTACCTGCGCACCAAGGCCCAGCGCATGGGCCACATCCTCCACCACCAGGGCCTCAACCTCGACGCCGAGCTGCTGCACTCCGAGCGCGCCCACGACCGCGAGCAGGCGCATGAGCGCAAGCAGGAGTCCGAGCGCGCACAGGAGCGCGGCGGACGTCCCGGCGGGGCGTCGTGAGCGCGAGGCGCGTGGTTCCGCGCCCAGGGATGTGCCGGCGGCGCGGCGTCGGTGCCCGCGGGCGAAGGCGCGGACGTCCCGGCGGGTCCTCGTGAGCGAGGCGCCGCGCTTCGCCATCGCCGTCGGGCGCTTCTACGAGGAGCTCGCCGAGCGGCTCGTGCAGGGCGCCCAGGGAGCGTTCGCCGAGGCCGGCCACGTGGACGTCGACGTGTTCGACGTCCCCGGCGCCTTCGAGCTGCCGCTCGCCGCGAGCTACATCGCCCGCAGCGGGCGTTACGCCGGTGTCGCCTGCCTCGGCGCCGTGATCCGCGGCGAGACCGACCACTACGACTTCGTCTGCGCCGAGGCCGCCCGCGGCATCCAGCAGGTCCAGCTCGACACAGGCGTGCCCTGCGCCCTCGGTGTCCTCACCTGCGCCACCATGGAGCAGGCCCTCGCCCGCGCCGGCGGCGACCGAAGCCGGGTGACACGCGCCTCCGGCGCTGGCCAATTTGGGGATGCGAGCGAAGCGAGTGTCCCCCCAATCGGTCCCCGTTTCGGCAAGCGCGACACCGGCCGCCACGCCGCCCAAGCCGTGCTGCGGATGGCCCAGCTGCGCGCCCAGCTGCTCGCCGACGCCTGAGTCTCCGCCCCAGCACCCAGACCTTCGCCGGGGCGCTGCCCGTGGGCGCCCCATGCGATCCGGCAGGTCGCGCAAACCGACCCCACCCCAGACCCCCCTTGGGGGGGTCCCAATCCTAAATCCTCTAAACTCCGGCCTTCCATGGCCAAGGTATGCCACAGCTGCGGCAAGGGCCCCGCGTTCGGCCAGAGCCGCAGCCACTCGATGGTCGCCACCAAGCGGCGCTTCGAGCCCAACCTGCAGAAGGTTCGGATTCTCGTGGGCAAGGCCCCGCGGCGCGTATATGTCTGCACCCGCTGCCTGAAGGCGGGCAAGGTCGTCAAGGCCGTCTGACGCTCCGCGCGGGGTGTATACGACCTGCGGGTGGCGTAACCTTCCCCGGGGTTTCGCGTAGCTGCACCCACATGCTGCTCGCGGCGCCCCCGGGCGGACAGGGATGATGCAGACCGCAGTGACCGACACCAACCTGCTTCGCTTCCGCGCCGCCGTCGCCGGTGGGCTCGCCCACCTCGAGTCCCGCCGCGAGGAGGTCAACGACCTCAACGTATTCCCCGTCGCCGACGGGGACACCGGCGACAACATGGTGCTCACCCTGCGCGCCGTGCTCGCCGAGCTCGAACGCCTCCAGGGGGCCGACGCCTCCCGCACGATCGACGAGATCGGCCGCGAGGAGATCGTCCAGTCCGTCGCCCGCGCCGCCCTGCTCGGGGCCCGCGGCAACTCCGGGGTGATCCTCTCCCAGCTGATCCGCGGCGCCGCCGAGGAGCTCGTCTCGCGCCCCGGGGAGCTGATCGACGCGCCCCTGATCGCCGCCGCCCTCGCCAACGCCGCCGACCGCGCCTACGCCTCAGTGCGCAACCCCGCCGAGGGCACCATCCTCACCGTCGCCCGCGAGATGGCCCGCCGGATCGCCCGCGAGGTGGAGCGCGACCCCCAGAGCATCCGCGTGCTCCCTGACGCCGCCCCCGAGGCCCAGGACCGCGCGATCGCCGCCGCCCTGGAGCGCGCCGTCGCCGCCGGGCAGGAGTCCGTCAAGCGCGGCCCCGAACTGCTCGCCGCCCTGCGCGACGCCGGCGTCGTCGACGCCGGGGGCTACGGCCTGGTCGTGATCTTCGCCGGCGTCGTCGCCGCCCTCTGCGGGGAGGACCCCCCGCCTCTCGACCACCACGCCCCCGCCCGCATCCACCACCCCGAGCACAGCTCCCTCACCTTCCGCTACTGCACCAACTTCGCCGTCACCGCCCTCCCCGGCGCCGCCCTCGATCCCGAGCGCTTCAGCGCGCCCCTGGAGGCCCTCGGGGACTCCGTGCTCGTCGTGGGCGACCCCGCCACCCTGAAGGTCCACGTCCACACCGATCAGCCCGAGCGCGCCGCCGCCCTGTTCGCGGACGCCGGGGAGGTCTCCCACCTCGACGTCGCCGATATGCGCGACCAGGTCGCCCAGCGCGACGGGCGCCTCAATGGCCCCTCCACCCCCTCATCCGTCTTCGGCGCGAGTGGCCACAACGCCGCTTACGACGGCGCGGGTCCCCACGCTCGGGTCGGCGCCCCCGGTGCCGGCCCTACCATTGGTGTGCACAGTGGCACCCCCACCGCCCGCTGCGGCGCCCTCGCCGTGGTCAGCGGCGACGGGCTGCGAGCGCTCTACGCCGAGCTCGGCGTCAGCACCCTCGACGGGGGCCCCACCCTCAACCCCTCCACTTACGAGCTGCTCGCCGCCATCCACCAGGTGCCCGCCGAGGAGGTGCTCGTGCTGCCCGGCAGCCCCAACGTGGTGATGGCCGCCGAACGCGCCGCCGAGCTCTCCGACAAGGAGGTCCTCGTGGTGTCCGCCCTCAGCCAGCAGGCCGGCCTCGCCGCCGCCGTGGAGCTGGCGGGCGACCGCGCCCTGGAGCGGAATGCCCAGGCCATGCGCGAGGTGCTCGCCAGGTTGCGCACCGGTGCCGTCGCCCCCGCCGCCCGCGCCGATCCCCAGGGCCGTTTCGCCCCGGGCGAGGCCGTGGGCTTCCTCGGCGAGGAGGTCATCGCCTGGGGCGAGCCCGCCGCCACCCTGCGCGCCGTGCTCGCCGCGCTCGCCGCGGGCGCCGAACTGCTCAGCGTGCTAGCCGGCGAGCACCCCCCGCTCGACCCCCCCGCCGTCGCCGCCCTGCTCGACGGCGACCTCGAGGCCGAGCTCGAACAGCGCCACGGCGGACAGCCCGCCTACTGGTGGCTGCTCAGCGCCGAGTGAACGTTTTACGTAGAGATTTGGTGTCAGAAACAGATCTGCATTTTCCCGCCCACAGCGGGTAGGTTCATGTGCGTAAGGCGCCGTCCGGGGTCGCCCGGTACGGCGGGGGTAGGTGGCAGGGCGAATCTGGCCTTACGGCCGGAGCGCTCACGCCTGCCCATCTTAAACTACCAGGCAATGAAAGGAAGAACCACAATGAAGATCACTAAGGCAGCGATGCTGGCCCTCGTGGCGGTGTTCGCGTTTAGCGTTGTGGTGGTTGCGCAGGCGACCGCCGCGGAATATGTCTACCATGTTGAAAAAAAAGAACTAGCAAAAGGCGAAACAAGGGAAATCAAGTCCTCCGTCAAGAAAGAATTCGTCTTGCGGGGCAAAGGCATATTTAATATAGAATCAGTGACCAAATGCAAAGCGCTCGAACTGAACGCCGCTGAAAAACCGGTCATAGTCGGGGGTAAACCGGGCAAGTCTGAAAAAGAGAAGATCGAATTCAAAGAATGCTCGGCCACAGTGGGCGGAGCCAAATGCGAAAAAGTAGAAGTTGAAAATGTCTCAACGAGCAACGAAATCGTCACTGTCGTTAAACCCGAAAAACTAAAAGGGCGACTCGCGACGCTGTTCACGCCTGCCGGGGAAGTGTTCTCGAAAGTCAAATTCATCAAATGCGGCGCCCTCGGCAACCAGAAAGCCGAAGTGAAGGGCAAATCCGCAGGGCTTGACGAACCCAACGGACTCGAAGAAGTCAAAGATTGGCTCGTGTATGCCACGGGTGAAGCGGAAATCACCGAAGTTGAAAGGTCAAACGGAGAAAAAGTAAAAGTCGAACTGACAAACGAAGGCAAAAAGGCCACGATCGAAGGCGAAGCCTGGGTTGAACTGGTCAAAGGCGAAAAATGGGGCGTCTTCTAGCAGGGGGCCTCGTGTAGCTAGGCGTAGAAGTATCCGGCGGGGGCCGTGTCGTCGTGGCGCGGCCCCCGCCATGCCTCGTCCTCGTGTCCGCCGTGTGGTTCATTATGTGCGGCGGATATGCCAACGGTGACCGCGCAGCCCGTGACCGCGAAGTCCGCGTCCGCGCCGCCACGCGAGCCCGCGGGTGTGGAGGGTGCGGACAGATGCCCACGCGCGTTCGCCTGCTCCCGGCTGCTCACGCGGGAGGAACTGCTGGCGGCGCCGCTGCGCTGGCCGCGGCCCTCGCGCCTGAAGCTTCCGCTGGAGGGTCCCACGCGCAGGGCGCGAGACGGCCTGGGGACGCTGGGGGTGCAGACGGTGGGCGAGCTGCTCGAGCACCTCCCCCGGGAGCGCCGCGAGGTGTGCACGATCGCGGCGCTGCGTCCCGGCGAGCAGGCGATCGTGGCGGTCGAGGTACGCTCGATCGCCAGCCGGCCCGTGCTGCGCCGCGGGATGCGCCCGCTGGTGGAGGCCACCGTGTTCGACGCCACCGGGGCGATCGGCGCGGCGTTCTTCAACCAGCCGTGGCTCGTGGAGCGCTACCCCCCCGGG
>DATMPY010000136.1:0-7886 GCA_035566955.1 Solirubrobacteraceae bacterium
GTAGTGCCCAGAAATGAGATACATGACCGCCGCATCGCGTCCGTACCGCCCGATGACCTCGCGCAGCGGCGCGATGTTGCCGACCGACTTGGCCATCTTCTCGCCGGTCGACTGGATCATGCCGTTGTGCATCCAGATTCGTGCCAACTCCTTGCCACGCGCAGCGCGGGTCTGGGCGGCCTCGTTCTCGTGGTGGGGGAAGACAAGGTCTGAGCCACCCCCGTGGATGTCGAAGCCCACCCCGAGTAGGCTCTCGGCCATCGCCGAGCACTCAATGTGCCACCCAGGACGACCGGGTCCCCACGGCGACTCCCAGGAGGTGTCCTCGCCCTCCTTGTGAGCCTTCCACAGCGCGAAGTCGAGGGGATCGTGCTTGCGCTCAGAGCCCTCGATGCCCTCGCCCTGGTCCAGGTTGTCCAGAAGACGATGCGAGAGACTGCCATAGGCCGGATCGGAGCGCACGCGGAAGAACACGTCGCCCCCGCTCTCGTATGCGTGATCGGAGTCGATCAGCGACTTGATGTAGTCAACGATCTCTCCCATCGTCTCCGACGCCAATGGCTCGTGATCGGGGCGGCCAAGTCCCAGAGCGTCGGTGTCTGCGCGATAGAGCCTCCCCATCTCCTGCGCCAACTCGGCGCTGGGACAGTCCTGGGCACGGGCGGCGTCGTAGATCTTGTCGTTGACATCGGTGATGTTCATGACCAGGTTGACATCCAACTCTTCATATTCGAGGAAGCGCTTCAGCAGGCTGAAGATCACAAACGGCCGGGCGTTGCCGATATGGATACGGCTGTACACAGTGGGCCCACATGTGTAGATGCCGACCCGACCGGGGTCGCGGGGGCACAGCGGCAACACCTCTCCGGTGCGGGTGTCGTGTAGGCGGATCTGTCGCATGGTCGAAGACACTAGCCTCCTAGGACGTTCGCTGAGCAAGCGAGGCAAGGACGCAGTGAGCGAAGTGTGCTTGGCACACGAGCGATCGAGGACGCAGCATCGCGCAGCTCAGCGGGCGTCCTAGCGATTGCGCAAGCTTGCGACAGCTAGCGCGGCGACACCCTCGCGGCGCCCGACGAAGCCGATGCCCTCACCGGTGGTGGCCTTCACGTTGACCCGGGTCGCGGGGAGGTTCAACGCCTTTGCCAGGCGCTCACGAATCTCCTGGCGGCGGGGACCGAGCTTGGGAGCCTCCATCACGACGGTGCAGTCCACGTTCAAAACTTCCAGCCCTCCGGCGACCACACGGGTGAGGGCTGTTTCCAGCAGGGCGATAGAGTCGGCGTCGCGGTAGCGCTCGTCGGTGTCGGGGAAGTGCTCGCCGATGTCCCCGAGGCCGGCGCCCCCGAGCAGGGCGTCGATCACGGCGTGGGTGAGAACGTCCGCGTCGGAGTGGCCCTCCAGTCCGCGATCGTGGGGGATCTCGACGCCACCCAGAATCAGGGGGCGCCCGGGGGCGAGACGATGACAGTCGTAGCCGATTCCGTTGAGGTTCATTTGGGATCGTCCGCGCGGGTGGGTTGGGCAACTGGCGCGGGGGCGCGGGGCTTCCTGCCCCGCGTCGACGGCCGGGGCGCCGGTCCGGGGGTACTCATCGTATGCCCGCCCCGATCGGCTCGAGGCGCCGGGCGCGGCGCTCGAACAGGCATAGCTCGCTCACGCCCACGCTGTCCAACAACTCCAGGGCCTGCTCGTAGTCAGCCCCTACGTCCTGGGGCCGGTGGGCGTCGCTGGAGAGCGCTACGGGGGCCCCGGCTTCGACGCACATCTCGAGGAACGCGGGCGCGGGGTAGAGCTCGCGGGCGGGCTTGCGCAGGCCGGCGGTGGAGACCTCCACGGCGATCCCGGACTCGGCGATGCCCTCGATGGCGAGCTCGTAGTAGCGGCGCAGATCGCCCTCTGGCAGGGGGCGATCTGCGCCCCACACCTTCACGAGGTCGGGGTGGGCGAGGATGTCGAACAGGCCGCTGCGGGCGGCCTCCCCGAGGGTCTGGAAGTAGCGCTGCCAGATCTCCTCGGCGCTGCGGCCGGAGCGGGGGTCCCACACGTCGAACTCCTCCATGTCCACGGCGCGGTCGCCGATGAAGTGCACGGAGCCGACGACGTAGTCGAAGTCGTGGGCGTCGAGGAGGTTGGCCATCCGGTCCTCGGTGCCGACGATGAAGTCGGCCTCGATCCCGAGGCGCAGGTCGGTGTGCTCGCGCACGAACCCGCAGTAGGCCTCCAGGTCGTCCACCGCGTTCTCCCGCCAGAGGGGGTGCTGCCACACCTCCAGGGCATGGCGGAAGCGGTGGACGTGTTCGGATACCCCGAGCTCCGCGATTCCCCGCTCGGAGGCAACCTCGCGGTAGCGCTCCACGTTGGCGGCGGTGAAGTACGTGGCGGCGGTGGCGTCGAGCTCGTCGGGGCGCAGGTGGAGGTGGTAGTCGGTGAGCATATTGATTGTTATTTTTTTCTACTGCAATGCAATAGTATTGGTCAGTATAAGCAATTTCAGCACCGGTCCGAGCGAATCCAATACCAGTACATACAATCGTCAACAAAAACTCAAAAAAAGAACACTATCTACCGACCCCTGGTCACAGGCCGCCCTGGGCGAGCAGCAAAAGCGACTCACCCAAAGCGACCCTGGGCGAGCAGCAGCTCGGCGAGGGCGAGGTCCAGGGGGGTGGTCACCTTGAGGTTCTCGCGGGGGGCCTCAACCACGACCACGGTCCCCCCGGCGCGCTCGATCAGCCAGGCGTCGTCGGTGGCCTGGGCGAGCACCTCGTGGGGCACGTCCAGCGCGCGCTCCAGCGAGGCGCGGCGAAAGACCTGGGGGGTCTGCACGGCCCACAGCTCGGAGCGGTCGAGCGTCTCGCGCACCACGCGCCCCTCCCCCACGCGCTTGACGGTGTCGGTCACGGGGGCCGCCGCGATCGCGGCGTCGACGCCCTCCTCCTCGACCGCGGCGAGGACGCGTTCGACAAGCTGCGAGGTCAGCAGGGGACGGGCCGCATCGTGCACGAGCACGGGGTCACCCGGGCCGGCGGCGGCGAGCGCGAGGCGCACCGACTCCGAGCGCACCGCCCCACCCTCCACGCCGATGGAGCCCTTCGGAGCGAGCCCCCCTTCGATCAGCCCCGCGAGCGGGGCACCGGGGGGCAGGGCCACCACGATCCGCTCGATCGCATCGACGGCGCGGAGGGCGTCGAGGGACCACTGCACCAGGGGGCGACCGGCGAGCGCGGCGAGCGCCTTGGGCCGACCGGCTCCCAGACGCTCGCCGCGCCCCGCGGCCACGATCAGCGCGACCGCCAAGGCGGGGCCCCGCTACTTCGCCATCGCCAGCTTGCTGGAGGCCGAGTTGGCGAGCAAATCGTCGAGGTAGCTCTCCGCCTCATCCTCGTCCTTGTCGAGCGCGTACATCAGCTCGGAGGCGAGGATCTTCTTGGCCCGGGTGAACATCTGCTTCTCCCCGGTGGAGAGGCCCTTCTCGGTCTCGCGCAGGGCTAGGTTGCGCACGACCTCGGCGAGCTCGTAGATGTCGCCGGTCTTGATCTTGTCGCGGTTGTGCTTGAACCGGCGGTTCCAGTTCTTGGGCATCTCCGAGACCTCGTCCTGGAGAACGTCGAGCACCTTCTTGACCGTCTCCTCGTCGATCACCCGTCGCAGCCCGGCGAGACCGGCGTTTTCGGTGGGGACCTTGACGGTCATGTCGTTGTGGAGGATCTTGATGGTGAGGTACTCGCGGCATTCGCCCAGCACCTCCATGTCTTCCTTCTTGAGGACCTTGCCCGCACCGTGGTGGGGATAGACCACGTGGTCGCCCAACTCGAACTCGATGCACTCGTCGAGCTCGGTGACGACCTCGAGATCCTCGATCGTTATCTCGTCTTCGATTGTCTGGGGAATGAGTTTTCCTCCTTCTTTGCGGCCGCCAGGGGACGGCCTTTGACTTCAGGGGCTGCAGGCTTCACGTCTGCAGATAGCGG
Source organism: Solirubrobacteraceae bacterium (assembly GCA_035566955.1). Lineage (GTDB taxonomy): Bacteria > Actinomycetota > Thermoleophilia > Solirubrobacterales > Solirubrobacteraceae > Palsa-744. Next base: position 3,975 of record DATMPY010000136.1, read on the forward strand.
TCCACGAGGTTGATCTCCTGCAGGCGGCGCAGACCCTCGCGGATGTCCTTCGCCCGTATCTCCCCAACTCCCTCCACAGCCTCGAGCTCGGCGTCCGTGGCCGCCAGCAGATCGTCGAGGCCGCCGAACTCCTTGATGATCTCGCTCACCACGAGCTTCGGCAGCCTGGGGATGCGCCCCAGGATGCGGTAGCCGCGGGGAGCGACGGGGTAGTCGAGCGTGTTGAGCTTGCGGTCGTACCCGAGTAGCTCCGCGAGGCGGCCGAAGTCGAGCAGATCCTGGTGACCGAGGCGCCCGATCTCCTCCAGGGCGGAGGCGAATGCCTCGTCGGAGTAGCTCGCCAGGTAATCCTGGACGAGCGCCGCCTTGTCGGCGGCGGTGCCGACCATGGTCTCCTCGAGCTGCATCTCGATCAGGCGCCCCTCGGTGCCGAGCTCGACGATGTAGCGCTCGATCTCGACCGCCATGCGGGTCACGAGCTCGGAGCGCTGCAGCACGGTGAGCACGTCGTGCAGGGTGACCCCGCCCTCGAACTCCAGGGCGGTGAGCCGTGTGGAGACCTGGTCGAGGCGGGTGCGGTACTTCTCGAGCGTGGCGAGCGCCTGGTTGGCCTTGGCGAGCACCACGGGGATGTCCTGGAGGATGCACTTGGTGCCGTCCACGTACAGCGAGACCACCTCGCGCCGCTGGGAGATCGCGATCACGAGCGCCTCGGTCTGCTTGGAGACGCGCTCCGCGGTGCGGTGGCGGGTGCCGGTCTCCAGGGTGAGGATCGTGGGGTCGGGCATCAGCTGGACGTTGGCCAGCGCGATCTTGGTGGCGTTGGCGCTGAGGATGATGGCGCCGTCCATCTTGGCCACCTGGTAGAGGAGGGCGGGGGAGTAGTCGATGTCGAGCTTGATTCCCCCGGAGAACATGAAGCTCAGCTCCTCGGGCTCCCCGATCACGATCAGCCCGCCGGTGCGGGCGTGGAGGATGTTCTCCATCCCCTCCCGCAGGGCCGTCCCGGGGGCGACCATCTCCAGCGCCTTCACCAATCCAGGCTCCGGGCGTGCTTCGGTATCGAAATCTTCCCCGGATCGTGGTGGCATATACGGCTATTTTACGGCATTTAGCCGCGATTTAGCGCCTCCTATGCCACCGCGCGGGGCCGGCGGGCCTGCTCGCGTGGCAGGACCTCCGCGAGGGCCTCCCGCAGAGTGCCCACCTCGCGCGCCCCGGGGCCGCTGCCGGCGGGGGCCACGACCTCGCCCAAGCCGTGCCGCGCGGCCTCCGCGAGGCGGCGCTCGGGGTGGCCCACCCAGCGCAGCTCTCCGGTGAGGCCGAGCTCCCCGAAGCACGCCCGGGGGGCGCCCCGCAGCGGCACCCCACGGGCGGCCCCGGCGACGGCGAGGGCGACGGCGAGATCAACCCCGGGCTCGTCCACGCGCACGCCGCCGACGACGTTGACGAACACATCCGCCCCGCCTGTCCCCACGCGGCCGTGCCGTGCGAGGATCGCGAGCACCAGCGCGAGGCGGTTGCGATCGAGGCCCGAGGCCACCCGGCGGGGCTGTTCGAGCTCGGAGGGGGCGACCAGCGCCTGGACCTCCACGAGCAGCGGCCGCGAGCCCTCCATCGCGGCCAGCATCACGCTCCCCGGGGCGCGGGTGGCCTCGGCCACGAACCGCGCGGAGGCGTCCAGCACCTCCACGAGCCCCCCTTGGCGCATCTCGAACAGCCCCGCCTCGTTGGTGGAGCCGAAGCGGTTCTTCAGCGCGCGCAGCTCGCGGTAGGGGCGCTCGCGCTCGCCTTCGAACTGGAGCACGCAGTCCACTAGGTGCTCCAGCACCCGGGGGCCGGCGAGCGCGCCATCCTTTGTGACATGCCCCACGAGGATCGTGGCGATGCCGCGGGCCTTGGCGAGTTCCATCACGCGCACCGCGACCTCGCGCACCTGGCCCACCGATCCGGGGGCGCCGGAGAGCTCGGCGGCGTGGAGGGTCTGCACGGAGTCGATCACGCAAGCCTCGGGGGCGTGGGTGGCGAGCACGTCGAGCACCGCGTCGAGATCGGTCTCCGCCACGATCGGCACCTGCAGGGCCGCGCAGGCGGACTGGCCGGCCGGGGCTGGATCAGCGGCCTGGCCGGGGGGAGGGTTGGTGGGAGCCAGGACGAGACGCTCCGCGCGCAGGCGCACCTGCTCGGGGGACTCCTCGGCACTGATGTACAGCGTGCGCCGCCCCCCCGCGGCGAGGTGGCCGAGGACCATGTTGGTGAGCGTCGACTTGCCGATCCCCGGAGCGCCCCCCAGGAGCACCAGCGAGCCAGGCACGAGGCCCCCGCCTAGCACCCGGTCGAGCTCCCCGATCCCAGTGGAGAGGCGTGCCACCGGCGCCGACCCGACCTCGGCGAGCGGGCGGGGAGTCCCTCCCGCCTGTCCCGCGCGCTCACCGCCTCGGCCGCCACCGCGGGCACCACGACCCCCAGTGCCAGCCCGCCCCGCAACTCCGCGGGGACCGGCCGCACCGGCGCCCGCCCGGGCGCGCTCCTCCACAAGCGTGTTCCACGCCCCGCAACCGGGGCACTGCCCGTGCCACTGGGCCGATTGGAGACCGCACTCGGAGCAGACGTGAACAGATTGGACGCGAGGCACCCCCGCAGGGTACGGAGCGGTGGGGACGGCACCCCTGGGTTGGGCCTGCGTCGGATGCGCCAACCAGAGAGATCGCGGGTGGTCTGTGGAAGATATACAAAAATCAAGGTTCCGTATAACTTTGGTTATACGGAACTGAAAAAATATATATCAACCTCGAAGCCCCGCCAACCGTCACGGCCGCTCGCGCGAGCCCTCACCCGCGAGCCACCGACCCCAAGGTCCACCGCCGCGGCGCCCGCCAACCGTCAGAGCCTCTCGCGCGGGCCTCTCACCCACGTCGTGACACGGCGGCCGCTTCTACTCCGCGCCGGAGGGAGCCTGGGGCTCGTCCGCGCGCGGGTCGCCCGCGTCACCGTCCGCGCTCTCATCCTCGGGGAGTCCCACATCGGGGAGCTCCTCGCCGGCGGGCAGCTCGTCGCCGCTGCCCTCGGAGCCTTGGGCACCGACCGCCACGGGGGTCTTCTGCTTCTTGGGCTTGACGATCGTCAGGCGCACCTCGCCTTCCTCGCCGTCGGTGGCGGGGTTGACCACGACGGTGGCGCCGGGGACGACCTGCTCGCGCAGCACGAAGTCCGCGAGGGGGTCCTCGATGTAGCGCTGGATCGCGCGGCGCAGGGGGCGGGCGCCCATCGCGGGGTCCCAGCCCTTCTCGACGAGGAGGTCCTTGGCGGGGTCGGTCAGCTCCAGCTGCAGCTCGCGTTCAGCCATCGACTCGCGGATGCGCAGGAGGAGCAGCTCGACGATCTGCTTGATTTCCTCCTTCTGGAGCTTGTGGAAGACGATCACGTCGTCGATGCGGTTGAGGAACTCGGGCCGGAAGACCTTCTTCAGCTCGCCCATGATGCGGTTCTTCATGTCGTCGTAGGTGATCCCGGTCTCGTCGTCGGACACCGCGAACCCGAGCGGCGTGTTACGCGCGATCTCGGCGGCGCCGATGTTCGACGTCATGATCACGATCGCATGGCGGAAGTCGACCGTGCGGCCCTGCGAGTCGGTCAGACGGCCGTCCTCGAGGATCTGCAGGAGGATGTTGAAGACGTCTGGATGCGCCTTCTCGATCTCGTCCAGCAGCAGCACGCAGTAGGGCTTGCGCCGCACCGCCTCGGTCAGCTGGCCGCCCTCCTCGTAGCCGACATAGCCGGGAGGCGCGCCGACGAGACGAGCCGCCGCGTGGCGTTCCATGAACTCGGACATGTCGATCTTGATGAGCGCGTCCTCACTGCCGAACATGAACTCAGCCAGCGCCTTGGCCAACTCTGTCTTACCGACGCCGG
>DATMPY010000137.1:0-9602 GCA_035566955.1 Solirubrobacteraceae bacterium
GAGTCCGCGCAAAGCCAGGTGCGGTGGGTGCACAGCACGGAGCTGACGGACCCCACCCCGTGGCTGCGGGGGGGAGAGCTGCTGCTGACGACGGGCCTGCAGCTGCAGGGGGCGAAGGCGCAGCGGGAGCTGATCGCGCGCCTGTGCGAGCACGAGATCGGGGGGCTGGGGTTCGGCACGGGGTTCGCCCACAAGCGCCTGCCGGCGGCGCTGGCGGACGAGGCGCGCAGGCGCTCGTTCCCGCTGTTCGAGGTGCCGTACGAGCTGCCGTTCATCGCGATCACGGAGCGGGTGTTCGCGCAGCTGCTGGACGAGCGCTACGAGATGCTGCAGCGGAGCATGGCGGGGGACGTGCTGGCGGAGGCGTTGACGGGGCGCTTGTACCCGGAGGAGCTGCAGGCGCGGCTGCGCCCGTTCGGGATCGGGGAGCGGGCGGCGGTGCTGGCGTTCGCGCCGCCGGACCCGGGGATGGCGGCGCCGCTGGTGGAACGGATGCTCGATCCGGGCCCCACGGATTCAAGCCCCAGCCACGCCGGCGTCAAGCCTCCGGGCGGCGAATCCCCCGGGGGCAGCCTGGTGGCGATCAGGGCGGGCCTGCTGTGCGCGGTTGTCGATGGGGGCTCGCCCGCCACCTCCTCGGGGGGTCTGCCGGAGATCGACCCGATCGCGCTGGCGCGAAGGGTCCGCACGGAGCTCGCGGCCCGGGTGGGCGGGGAGGTGCGGGCGAGCGCGAGCCGGGTGGCCCCGACGCACTCGCTGCGCCTGAGCTTCCACGAGGCGCGCTGCGCGCTGGAGGCGGTGCGGCTGCGCGCGAATGGGGACGGGGGGGACGAGGTGGTGGCCTCGTACGCGGACCTGGGGGCGTTCCAGCTGCTGCTCTCGTTGCAGGACGACGACGCGCTGCTGTCGTACTGCCGGGGGGTGCTGGGCCCGGTGGAGGCGGGGGAGGGCGATTACGGTGACGAGCTGCTGCGCTCGCTGGACGTGTTCATCGAGCACAACGGCCACTGGGAGAAGGCGGCGAACGCGCTGTACTGCCACCGCCACACGCTGCGCTACCGGATCCGCCGGGTGGAGCAGCTGACGGGCCGCGACTTCTCCACGGCGCGGGACCGGATCGAGTTCTGGCTCGCCCTGCGGGGGAGGGAGCTGGCACGGTGATGGGGGAATGATTTTTTATGAGGACCCCCCCAAGGGGGGTCTGGGATGGGTTCGGTATGTGCGAACCTGGAGGTTGCAATGAGGATCGGAGTCCCCAGTGAGATCAAGCTGGACGAGTACCGCGTGGCGATCACCCCCGCGGGCGTGCGCGAGCTGAGCGCGCGCGGCCACGAAGTGATCGTGCAGGCGGGGGCGGGGCTGGGGAGCGCGTTCGCGGACGCGGCGTTCGTGGCGCAGGGGGCGCGGATCGTGCCGGACGCGCGGGCGGTGTTCGCGGAGGCGGAGCTGGTGCTGAAGGTGAAGGAGCCCCAGCCGGGGGAGGTGGTGCTGCTGCGGGAGGACCACACGCTGTTCACCTACCTGCACCTCGCCGCGGAGCCGCGGCTGACGCGGGGACTACAGGCGTCGGGGGCGACGTGCATCGCGTACGAGACGGTGGAGGACGCGCGTGGCAACCTCCCGCTGCTGGCGCCGATGAGCGAGGTGGCGGGCAAGCTGGCCACGCAGGCGGGGGCGTTCATGTTGGAGAAGCCGATGGGCGGCCGGGGCATCCTGCTCGGGGGCGTTCCCGGCGTGGCGGCGGCCACGGTGCTGGTGATCGGCGGGGGGGTAGTGGGAACGAACGCGGCGATCATCGCGATCGGGATGCAGGCGGATGTGTTCGTGTTCGACCGCTCGATCGACCGCCTGCGCGAGCTGGAAGTGACCTTCGGGGGCCGCGCCTCGACGGTGTTCTCCTCGACGCTGGCGATCGAGGAGATGCTGCCGCTCGCGGACCTGGTGATCGGCGCGGTGCTGATCCACGGGGGCCGCGCCCCACACGTGATCAAGCGCGAGCAGCTGGGGTTGATGCGCCGCCACGCGGTGCTGGTGGACGTGTCGATCGACCAGGGGGGCTGCTTCGAGACCTCACACCCCACGACCCATTCGCAGCCGACGTTCGAGGTGGACGGGATCACGCACTACTGCGTGGCCAACATGCCGGGCGCGGTCCCGATCACCTCCACGTACGCGCTCACCAACGCCACGCTCCCCTACGTGATCGCGCTCGCGGACCACGGCGTCGAGGAGGCCCTCGAGCGCGACCCGGGCCTGCGCCTCGGGCTGAATGTAAAGGACGGGGAGATCACCCACCCAGCTGTCGCCGAAGCGCTCGGCAGCGCCGTATGACCTGAGAGAGACAAGGAGAGTGCTGCGATGGCCACCCAGATCGAGACAGTGAACAACTTCATCGACGGTGAGCGGGTGCCCTCCGAGGGTGAGACCGAAGCGATCCTCAACCCCGCCACGGGCGAGGAGATGGCGCGTGCCCACAACTCCACCGCGCAGGACGTGGACCGCGCGGTGCGCGCGGCGCGGCGGGCGTTCGCGGGTTGGTCGCAGAGCACGCCCGCCGAACGGGCGAGGGCGCTGCTGGGGCTCGCGGACGCGATCGAGGAGCATGGCGATGAGATCGCCCGCCTGGAGGCGCTCAACGCGGGCAAGCCGCTGAGCGCGGTGGCGCGCGACGAGCTGCCGGTGATGGCCGACAACCTGCGCTTCTTCGCGGGTGCGGCCCGCTGTCTGGAGGGCCGCGCGGCGGGCGAGTACATGGCGGGCTACACCTCGTTCGTGCGCCGCGAAGCCGCGGGGGTCGTGGGGCAGATCACCCCCTGGAACTACCCCCTGATGATGGCGATCTGGAAGATCGGCCCGGCGCTGGCGGCGGGCTGCACGATCGTGCTGAAGCCCGCGGAGACCACGCCCCTGACGACCCTGCGGATGGCCGAGCTCGCCGCCGACATCCTGCCCAAGGGGGTGCTGAACGTGGTGAGCGGCCGCGGCGAGCCCACCGGGCAGGCGCTGATCTCCCACCCCGAGGTGGACATGGTCTCGCTGACGGGCTCGGTGGAGACGGGCAAGCACATCGCGCGCACCGCCGCCGACACGCTCAAGCGGGTGCACCTGGAGCTCGGCGGCAAGGCCCCGGTGATCGTGTTCGACGATGTGGGCATGGAGGCGGCGCTGGAGACGATCGCGGGCACGGGCTACTACAACGCCGGCCAGGACTGCACGGCCGCCACGCGCGTGCTCGCCGCCGAGGGGGTCTACGACGACGTGGTCGCCGGCCTCGCCGAGCAGGCCAAGGGCCTGGTGATCGGCGACACGCTGGCCCCCGACACAACGCTCGGCCCCGTCAACTCGGCGCGCCAGCGCGAGCGCGTGCAGGGCTTCCTGGAGCGCCGCCCCGAGCGCGCCGAGGTGGTAACCGGCGGCCACGCCCCCGAGCGCCCAGGCTTCTACCTGGAGCCCACCGTGATCGCGGGGGCCAACCAGGAGGACGAGCTCATCCAGCGCGAGATCTTCGGCCCGGTGATCACCGTCCAGCGCTTCGCCGACGAGGCCCAGGCAATCGCGTGGGCCAACGCCACCCGCTACGGCCTCGCCTCCTCCGTCTGGACGCGAGACGTAGGTCGCGCCCTGCGGGTCTCGAAGGCCCTGCGCTTCGGCTGCGTGTGGATCAACGACCACATCCCCCTCGTCTCCGAGATGCCCCACGGCGGCTTCAAGGAGTCCGGCTACGGCAAGGACCTCAGCGTGTACTCGCTGGAGGACTACACCGTGGTCAAGCACGTGATGGCTTCATTGGCGTAGGCCGAGTCAGGCGGTGACGCCGTGGGGCTTGCCCGAGGGCAGCGCAGCGATCAGCTCAGGCGGAAGGATGGTGGAAGCCTTCCAGATCTCGAAGCCCATCAGATGGCCGTCGTCGGGGTCGCGTTCGATCAGGCCCCAGGAGTGCCTCTTGCCGATGGCGCGCCCGCTCTCGAAGGAGATCCACGCAATGTCGACTTCGGGATCGTAATGCAAGTGCAAGCCCATGATGCCTCCAGGATACCGAGACCGGTTTTTCCAGACGAAGCGTTCGATCGTCACGCCGCCCGAGGCTACGCAGCGCTTGGGATGGTTCGCTCGGCAGGGCGGGAGGGAGTCCGGCTACGCGCGGCGTCGCACTATGACCCACGGGCGTTCGGCGCCTTGTCTGCTACGGTCCTCCCACCGGGTGGCGAGGCCGCCCGCGAGGTTCTTGTCTTTGTTGGCGCTCGCAGCGCGGATGGGGCCAGTCGAATCTCCATCCGTATACGCGGCCAAAGGGTCGCCAGAAGGAGCAACACCAACATGGAGCAGCAAACGTTCGCCGATCTCGGCGTGTCCGAGGTCGTCGCGAGTGAGCTCGCCAAGCGCGAGATCACCCAGCCGTTCGCCGTGCAGCGCATGGTCATCCCCGACGTGCTCGCGGGCCACGACCTGTTGGCCCAGTCGCCGACCGGGTCGGGCAAGACGCTTGCGTTCGGGATCCCGATGGTCGAGCGCTTGAAGGGCGCCGATGTGCGCCCCTCGGCATTGGTGCTGGCGCCCACGCGCGAGCTGGCGATCCAGATCGTCGAGGACCTGCGCGCGATCGCACACTCCCGCGCGCTGTCGATCGCCGCGGTGTACGGCGGCGCCGGCATCGTCAAGCAGGCGCGGATCGCCGCGCGCGCCCACATCCTGGTGGCCACGCCGGGACGGCTACTCGACCTGATCGACCGTCGCGAGGTGTCGCTGAGTCGCGTCAAGCTGCTCGTGCTCGACGAGGCCGACCGGATGCTCGACATGGGCTTTCGCCCAGTCGTCGACCGGATCGTGAAGATGACCGCAAAGGACCGCCAGACCCTGATGTTCTCGGCCACGCTCGAGGGCGAGGTGGGCCGCATCGCCGACGCCTACACCTCCAACCCGCGCCGTCACGAGCACTCCCATTCGGCCGAGCGCGAGGTGCAGGTCGAGCATCGCTTCGTGTCGGTCTCCCACGAGGGGAAGGTCGCGCGGCTGGTGTCCGAGCTGAACCACCCCGAGCGCGGGCTGACGCTCGTGTTCGTGCGCACCAAGCGCGGCGCCGACCGGCTCGTGAAACGGCTGGTCGCGGACAACGTGCAGGCGGTGGCGATGCACGGCGACAAGTCCCAGGCGCAGCGCGAGCGGGCGCTCGCCAGCTTCGAGTCGGGCGCCGTTGACACGCTCGTCGCCACCGACGTGGCCGCGCGCGGCATCGACGTGGCGGGCATCACGCACGTGATCAACTTCGACATTCCCTCCTCGCGCGAGGACTACGTGCACCGCATCGGGCGCACCGCGCGCGCGGGAGCGGGCGGCACGGGCGTCACCTTCGTCCTACGCGATCAGGCACATGAGCTGGCGAGCATGATCCACGACCTCGGCCTGCACCGGGAGCTCGAGCTGGGCGGACTGCCGAGCGACGCCACGGGGCAGCATGGCGGCTCCGCTCCCCAGCGCGCGAAGCGCTCCTCGCCGCGCAATCGCGGCCGCGGCGGTTCCAGCAGAAGCGGCGCCCGCGCCGGGCGCCGTTAGGTGCGATCTCAGGCGACTACGTCGTGTGGCTTGCGTGACCGGGGGAGCGCGGCGATCATCTCAGCGGGCAGGACTGTCGAGGCTTTCCAGATCACGAAGCCCATCAGCCTATCGGTGTCTTCATCTCGGTCGATGAGGCCCCAGGGGTACTCATCGCTGACGGCTGGCCCCTCCTCGATGCAGATCGACGCGATATCGACCTCTGGGTCGTAGTTGATTTTCAGTGGCGCCATGTCTCTCAGCATACTCCTATGACTCTTGTCTGAGTATCCAGACGCTGACGATCAGCGCTGCGGAGTGGTCGTGGCCAACCGGATGGTCATAGACCAGGGCGAAACGGCGTCCATCGGCTGCAAGACCTTGGACCAACCAGTCTGCCTCTCCGTCATTGTGCTTGCGCTCGTCGTGCCCACGGTAGACCGCGCGCTCCATGTCGGCGCGGTCGATCCAGCGCCGCCGGCATCGATCCAGGGCGTGCTCCGTCCATATGAAGCGCTCGATTGACATTGCCGCCCGAGGCTACGCGGCGCTTGGGATGGTTCGCTCGGACGGGAGGGGGGCTACGCCCGGCGGCCGAGCACTTGGAAGATCGAGGTGAAGCCGGTGGCGAAGCCGTTGCGCGCCGCACGCAGATAGAGGCGCCACACGCGCACCCGCTCGCCGCCCGCCAGCCGTTCGGCCTGCTCGCGGTTGGCGTCCAGGCGCACGATCCACTCGCTGAGCGTGTCAATGTAGTCTTGGCGCAGGCCCTCCACGTGCTCGGGCTCGATGCCCGCGCGCTCCAGCGCGCCGAGCACGCGGGAGACGTGCAGGGGGGCCGCGTCGGGGAACACGTAGCGCTCGGAGAACGGGCCCGCCTCGGGGTCGCCGTGGCGCAGGCGCGCGATGCCGTGGTTGAGCAGCCTGCCGCCGGGCTCCAGCAGGCCCGCGAGCTTGGCCGCGTACACGTCGATCTGGTTGGCCCCCACGTGCTCCACCATGCCGATGCTTGCGATCGCGTCGAAGCGCTCGCCCTGAGGTAGGTCGCGGTAGTCGCACAGGCGGATCTCCACGCGGCCCTCGAGGCCCGCCTTCGCCACCCGCCGGCGCGCGAGCTCCGCCTGGTTCCGCGAGAGCGTGATCCCCACCGCGGACACCCCGTGGCGGGCGGCGGCGTGCAGCACGAAGCTGCCCCACCCGCAGCCCACGTCGAGCAGGCGCTCCCCCTCCTCGAGGGCGAGCTTCGTGCACACCAGCTCCCGCTTGGCCAGCTGTGCGTCCTCGAGCGTGGTGGCGCCCTTGGAGAACACCGCGCAGCTGTAGGTCATCGAGGCGTCCAGGAACAGCTTGAAGAAGTCGTTGGAGACGTCGTAGTGGTGGCGCACCGCCCGCGCGTCGCGGGCGCGGCTGTGGCGGCGACCCTGCGGGTGCAGCTCGCTCGCGGGGACCCGCGGCGGGCGGGTCAGGCCGCACGCCCGCAGTGCCGCGACGCTCAGGCGCACGCGCGTGCCCCGGTCGATGGGTGGCGCCCTGAAGCCGTCCAGCAGGCCGATCACCAGGTCGAGGTCATCCGCCTCCAGCTCCCCCGCCGCATAGGCCCGGCCGAGGCCAAGCTGCCCCGGCGCCCGCAGCAGGTGGGCGACCGCCGCTGGCGAGCGTACCGTGAAGACCGGGCCCCCCGGCAGCGTTGGGGGGAGCTCGGTGCCGTCCCAGAAACACAGCGCGAAGGGGCGCTCCGGGAGCGCCCTGGCCAGCTCGTGGCGCAGCGGCTCAGTGCGCGCGAACATGGCGAGAGGGGGCCGGGGGAGGGTCTGCCCTCCACCCGCTGAGATGGGCAAGGTGAACGGGCGCTCGGGCAGTGTCCGGCTCGACTTGCGTCGCGGGGGCTCAGGACGAGCGGGCGGCACCGGGGGAAGGGGTGGATCTTCTGTCGGGTGTCTGCGCCATCATCGTTGCGACAGAGTAAAGCGCTGGTTGCTAGTTTGCCCGGGTAGGACCCAACATGACCAACACCTATCTTCCCGGCGTTCTGGACGAGCAGCGGCCCGGGCCAGACGACATTCAGTCCAACGCCCCCGGGCCGGACGACGTCCAGCCCGCCGAATACGAGACGCTCGATCGGGTGCTCACGGGACTCATCACCGTCGGGCCGATCCTCGCGCTCGGCTTCGTCGGCTGGCAGATGTGGGATGGGCTGCTGCATCTCTCCGACCTGATCGTGTTCGCGATCATGTACGTCCTCACGGGCCTCGGCATCACGGTCGGCTTCCACCGCCTCTTCACCCACCGCAGCTTCAAGACCTTCCCCGCGCTGCGCGGCGTGCTCGCGGTGCTCGGCTCCGCCGCGATCGAGGGCCCCGTGATCTCGTGGGTGTCCGACCACCGCAAGCACCATGCCTTTTCCGACCGGGATGGGGATCCCCACAGCCCCCACGTCGACCACGGCGTCGGCCTGCGCGGCGCCCTGCGCGGCCTCGCCCACGCCCACCTCGGCTGGCTGTTCATCCACACCGAGCGCGGCTCCCGCGAACGCTACGCCCCGGACCTGCTCGCCGATCCCGTGGTCGCGTTCGTCGACCGCACCTTCTTCGTGTGGGCGATCGGAGGGCTCGGCGTCGCCTTCGCGCTGGGGTACGCGATCGGCGGCACCCTCAGCGCCGGGCTCACCGGCCTGCTGTGGGGGGGCGCGGTGCGGATGCTCGTGCTGCACCACATGACCTACTCGATCAACTCCCTCTGCCACTTCTTCGGGCGCCGCGACTATGTCACGGGTGACCACTCCCGCAACCTCGCCTGGCTCGCGCTGCCCACCTTCGGCGAGGCGTGGCACAACAACCACCACGCCTTCCCCACCTCCGCCAGCCACGGCCTCAGCTGGCGCCAGCCCGACGTCTCCGCGCTGGTGATCCGCGGCCTGGCCAGCGTGGGGCTCGCGTGGGACGTGGTCACCGTGGACGAGGAGCGCCGCGGGCGCAAGCGCTACGCCGCGGCGTAGGTCCTTAGGGTTTGGGTTTGAGATCGTCCGCGTGGGCCGCCGCATGGGCCCCGCGCAGTGTGCGCTGGCCGAAACGGGGACTCGCGCCGCAGGCGCGTGTCTCCCGGCTTCGGTCGAAGGCGCGTGTCTCCCGGCTTCGGTTTCCATGCCTCGCGGCGCCGCTTACCCTTAACCCCATGACTCCCCCTCCCATTCCCCCGGTGCGCGAGATCCTTGCGCGGCGGGCCGGGGAGGAGCTGGCGCTCAACGACCGTCACCTGAACCCCCAGATGGGGCGCATCCTGCGCACCCTGGGCTTCGACAAGGTGTGGGTCGGGGGCGAGGGGGCGCACCTGATCGACTCCGCGGGCGAGCGCTACCTCGACCTCTTCGGCGGCTACGGGGTGTTCGCGATCGGACGCAACCACCCCGCCGCGATCGCCGCCGTGCAGGAGGTGATGGCGGCCCGCACCGGCAACCTCCCCCAGCTCGGAGTGACGCTGCTCAGCGGGGTACTCGCCGAGCAACTGCTCGCCCGTGCCCCGGCGAGCGTGGGGGCGATGGTGCCCGCCAACAGCGGCACCGAAGCGGTGGAGGCCGCCGTGAAGATCGCCCGCGCCGCCACCGGCCGGGGCCGGGTCCTCTACGCCGAGCACGCCTTTCACGGGCTCACCCTCGGCTCGCTCTCCCTGAACGGCGATGAGCACTTCCGCACAGGGTTCGGGCCGCTGCTCCCCGGCTGCGAGGCCGTGCCCTTCGGGGATCTCGACGCGTTGGAGCGCGCCCTGGGGCGGGGGGACGTGGCGGCGTTCGTGGTCGAGCCCGTGCAGGGCAAGGGCGTCAACCTTCCCCCCGCCGACTACCTGCCCGGCGCGCAGCGGCTCTGCCGCGCGGCGGGCGCGCTGTTCGTGTGCGACGAGGTCCAGACCGGCCTCGGGCGCACCGGGCGCTTCCTCGCCCTGGAGCACTGGGGCCTACAGCCCGACATGGTGTGTATCGCCAAGGCGCTCTCCGGGGGCCTCGTGCCGATCGGCGCGGTGCTCGTCTCCCGTGCCGCCTTCGACCGCGTCTTCGACGGCATGGAGCGCGCCGTGCGCCA
>DATMPY010000138.1:0-9411 GCA_035566955.1 Solirubrobacteraceae bacterium
CGACGGGGGTGGTGGCGATCACCAAGAGCGACCGCGCGGACCCGAGAGCGGCGATCGAGCAGGCTCGGGCGCTCCTGCCACAGGCCGCGGCGGTGGCGTGCTCGGCCCGCTCGGGTAGCGGCCTGGCGGAGCTGCTGGCGGCGCTGGAGCGCGCGACGGCAGCGCTGGCGGGCCGCGGGGAGCGCGAGGGCCCAGCGGTCCTGCACATCGACAGGTCGTTCACCGTGGCGGGGATCGGGACGGTGGTCACGGGAACGCTGTGGTCGGGGACGATTGCGGTGGGAGAGACGCTCGTCCTCCACCCCGGGAAGTTGGATGTGCGGGTGCGCTCGCTGGAGATCCACGGGCAGCGGCGCGAGCGGGTGGCGGCGGGCCAGCGAGTGGCGGTCAACCTGGCGCGCTGTCCACGCACCGCAGTGGCACGTGGCGACGTGTTGGCGGCGCGCGGCGCGGTGGCGCCATCGTACCGGCTCGATGTCCGCCTTGGCTTCGAGCCGGGCCCGGCGGGGAGGAGCGGCTGGCGGGTTCAGGTCCACCACGGAACCCGCGCGACGAGTGCGCGCGCGGTGGCGTTGGGGGAACTTGGCTGCGTCCAGCTGCGCTGCCAGACGCCTCTGATGGCGCGCGCCGGAGAGCGCGTGGTGATCCGTGACGGGGCGCGCCGGGACACCCTGGGGGGCGCGGTGGTGGTCGACCCGCGCCCGCCTCGCCACAGCCCGGAGGGGGCTCCGTCGCAGACGCGACGTTGGGCTCCTCGCGGCAAGGTGCAGCATTCACGAGCTGCGATCGAGGGGGCATACGCGGCCGGAGTGCAAGCGGCGGCCGGCGCAGCGGATGCGACAGGCGTGGTCGATGTGGTCGCTGTGGCGGGCGCCGGCGGGACGCCCGACGCGGGCCATGCGGTCGATCCCGCGCCGCCCGCGCCGCTGTCTCCCGCGGCGCTCGCCCTCGCCGCGAGGCTCCGCCGGGAGGGATTTGGCCCTTCGCCCGACAGCCAACTCGACCCCGCGGAGGTCGCGGAGCTGGCCTCCCTACGCCCGGCGGGGCTGGTGGTGCGGCTCGTGCACGGCCGCCACGCCCACGCGGATGCGGTCGCGGCGGCGGCGGAGCGGGTGCGGGGGATCGTGGCGGCTGAGGGTCAGGTCACGCTGCCCGGCATGCGCGACGCGCTGGGCGTGTCGCGCCGCGACGCGAAAGCCTTCCTGGACCACTTCGACAGCACGGGCCTGACACTGCGGCGCCCGGACGACACCCGCATTCTGCGTGCGCGGGGTCGCTGAGCAGCGCGCGCTCAGCTCGCTGGGAGCGCGGTCAGCGGGGCGTTGAACTGCTCGCGCACCCGAGGGGGCGAGATCCCTCAGCCGAGCAGGGTTCGCAGCTCGTCGAGCTCGGCGGGGTCGATCTTGTAAGTGTGCTCGGGCCCGGGGTAGCGGCGGGCGCGGACGTCCTCGGCGTAGGCGGCGACGCCAGCGTTCATCTCCTCCTGGAGGTTGGCGTAGCGCTTGACGAAGCGCGGGCCGAGGCCGTCGCGGATGCCGAGCAGGTCGTGGAAGACGAGCACCTGCCCGTCGGTGGCGGGTCCGGCACCGATGCCGATCACGGGTATCTCCATGCGCCCCATCAGCTCCTCGGTGACGGCGGCGGGGATCGCCTCGAAGACGACGGCGAAGCAGCCGGCCTCCTGCAGGGCGAGCGCGTGCGCGGCGATCTTCGCGGCGGCCTGGGCGCTGCGCCCCTGGGCCTTCCAGCCGCCGAGCGCGGTTGACGTCTGGGGGGTGAGCCCGACGTGGCCCATCACGGGGATGCCGGCGCTCACGATCGCGCGGGCGCGCCTGGCGGGCGTCTCGCCGCCGCCCTCCAGCTTGACGGCATCGCAGCCGGCCTCCTGGACCATCCGCACGGCGGTGGCCACGGCCTGCTCGTCGGAGACCTCATAGGAGCCGAAGGGCAGGTCGCCGATCAACAGGGGGGTGCTCAGGCCGCGCCGCACGGCGGCGGCGAGCACGAGCATGTCCTCCAGGCGCACGGGGGTGGTGGCGCTGTAGCCGAGCACGGTGGTGGCGGCGGAGTCCCCGACGAGCACGAGGTCCACGCCGGCGGCCTCGACGGCGCGGGCGCTGGGATAATCGTAGGCGGTGACCATCACGATCGGATCGCCGAGGCGCTTCTTCTCGGCGAGCAGCGGGAGGGTCATCGGCAGGCGGCCGGGGTCGTGGGGGATCTTGACGTTGGGCTGACTGGACATGTGGTGTTGGTCCTCTCTGACGCGCGCGGTTGGCGCCCTACGCGAGCAGGGTCGCCACCGCGTCGTCGACGGTGACGATGCGGTTGGTATTGGCCTCCACGTGGACCACGCGGGGCTCGTAGTGCTCCATGTCGGCCCGGTCGTAGTGGCCGTAGGAGATCACGATGATGGTGTCGCCATGGTGCACGAGGCGGGCGGCGGCGCCGTTGACCTTGATCGCCCCGGAGCCGCGCTCGCCGGCGATCGTGTAGGTCTCGAAGCGCGCGCCGTTGTCGACGTCCACCACGTGGACCTGCTCGTGCTCGAGGATGTCCGCCGCCTCCAGCAGGTCGGGGTCGATGGTGATCGACCCCACGTAGTGCAGGTCGCAGTCGGTGACGGTGGCGCGGTGGATCTTGGACTTGAGCATCACACGCTGCATGGGGTCTGCCTGTTCCTTTCCTCGCCTAATGGGTGATGGCCGTGGCCTGGGGGGTGGGCTGGCGAAGCCCTGTCTGTCGGGGCGGATGCCAGGCCGAGTGGGCCGCCTGCGGCGCGCCGACGGGCTGGAGGGTGATGTTGTCGATCAGACGCACCGCGCCGACGCGGGCGGCGAGCGCGAGCAGGGCGGGCCGGTCGAGCTCGGGGAGGGGCTCCAGGGTGTCGGGGTTCACGAGCGCCACGTAGTCGGGGCGCACCCCGGAGGCGCTGAGCACAGCGTGGGCGGCGCCGAGCAGGGCGGCGGACGAGCGCTCCCCGGCGGCGGCCAGCTCGCCCGCGGCGCCCAACGCAGCGGAGAGAGCGCGCGCGCGCTCGCGGGCGGGGGGGTCGAGCAGGGCGTTGCGGCTGGAGAGCGCGAGCCCGTCGGGCTCGCGCACGGTGGGCAGCGCCTCGATCTGCACGGGCAGATTCAGATCGGCGAGCAGGCGGCGGATCACAACGACCTGCTGGGCGTCCTTCTGGCCGAGGTAGAGGATCTGGGGCATGGTCATGCAGATCAGCTTGGCGACCACCGTGGTGACCCCCCGGAAGTGCGACGCCCCGCGTGACGCACCCTCCAAACGATCGGTGAGCCCGAGCACTTCCACAGCGGTGGCGAAGCCCGGGGGGTAGACCTCGTCGACGGGGGGCGCGAACAGCAGATCCGCCCCGGCTTCGGCGGCCAACCCGGCGTCGCGCAGCTCGGAGCGCGGATAGCGCTCGAGATCGGCGCTGTCGCTGAACTGGGAGGGGTTGACGAACAGCGACACGACAACCTCCTCGCACTGCTGCCGAGCACGGCGGATCAGCGAGAGATGCCCCTCATGCAGCGCCCCCATCGTGGGCACCAGCCCAATCGTCAGCCCCGCACGCCGCGCCGGAGCAAGCGCTGCCCGCAGCTCCCCGACGGTGCGCAGCGTCCTCATGCCGGGACGCTCCCCCAGATACAGACTCCCAGGGTCCGGGGTGGCCTCATGTCGCCACCAGTCCCCCGTACGTGGTCCCCCCCGTACGTGGTCCCGGCCCCGCGCGTGCCCCATAGGCGGGGCAGCAACACCTCAGCCACGCGATCAACCATCGCTATCTGGCGTTCTGAAGTCGGGTCGCTCATGGCTTTCGGTCCAGTCCCTGCGGATACCGGCGCGATAAGAGATGGCTCTTGAACTCCGGGTCCATCCCGAGCGAGATCGGTGATGGCCTGCAACGGATGATACAGCCGTTCAGGGCCTTTGTGGGGGCAAAGCGGCGCTGTGTGCGCACCTTCACAGAGTGACTAGTGAGACTCAATCGAGGCCGTCAGCGAGAACCGTCTCCCAGGCACGGTCCTCCCAAGCCACATCGGCGCTTGCTGCATCCGCGCTGCTGGCCTCGCGCTCGGAGAGCCAGATGGCTGGTACCGGCTGGTCAGTGACGGACCGGAGGTCGTCTGTGCCGACGCCAGACTGGTTAATTGCTCCATACGCGTGCACGTCGTCATGATAGATCCATCTCCTATCGCCAGCCAGGTGTGGCCGGAAGCGGTAACCAAGCGGTTGGCGTACACCTGTGCTCTTGGTAGGGGCTACGATCCCGCTTCAATGTCTTCCCCAGATAGTCACCTTTCTGGTTCGGCCGCGGAGCGGCGCGAGGCGCTCAAGGGGGTGTTCGAGCAGGCCCAGGGGTGCGTGCGCTGCGCGGAGCTGGCGGGCACCCGCAAGACGGTCGTCTTCGGTGCTGGCAACGCGGACGCGGACCTGATGTTCGTGGGGGAGGCGCCAGGGGCGAGCGAGGACGAGCAGGGGCTGCCGTTCGTGGGCGCGGCGGGCAAACTGCTCGAGAAGCTGCTGGGGGAGATCGGGATGGCGCGCGCGGATGTGTTCATCGCGAACGTGCTCAAGTGCCGCCCCCCCGGCAACCGCGACCCGCAGCCGGCGGAGATCGAGAACTGCCGGGAGTACCTCTACCGCCAGGTGGAGCTGATCCAGCCGCGGGTGATCTGCACGCTGGGGAACTTCTCGACGAAGCTGCTGCGCGAGGACCCCACGGGGATCACGCGTCTGCACGGCCAGCCGGAGGTGCTCGTGGTGGGCCGGCGGGCGGTGCGGATCTACCCGATCTTCCACCCCGCCGCGGCCCTCTACACGCCGCGGATGCTGGAGACCCTGCGCGAGGACTTCAAGCGGCTACCCGAGTTGCTCGCGCTGCCCGCGCCCGAGCAGCCGCAGTTGCTGGAGGTGCCGGAGCTGGAGGAGTCCGACCTGGAGGTGCCAGATCTGGAGGAGCCCGGGGTGCTACCGCCCGCTGCCGGAGGATCTGGTGTGTCCCGCGACCCGGCCGAGGTCGATCAACTCGGACTGTTCTGAGCGGCCTGCGCCCGGGCGCGCCGGATGCTCGCAGGGCTACGGGGCGCTGCGCGAGGGGGTGCGGCGGGCTGCGCGTGGGGGTGCGGCGGGCTGCGCGTGGGGTGCGTGGGATGCGCGCTCGGGGCTCCCGTCATAAAGCTTCGCGGACAAACTGCCGATACAGGGCGGACTCCTCCTCCCATGCAGTGCGGCCGGCCCACGACCCCTCTCCCGTGGGTCGGTCGTCGTTAACGCCGACGCTCAACACGTGGCGCGATGCATGCGTGTGAGTGCACGGCCCGCTCGACTACTCGCATCCCCGATCCTCGACGCCCTCACGGGCCTGAACACTAAAGTTCTCCCGGTGCGCGTCCGCGAGACCTCGGCCCCCGCTGAGACCGAGGCGCTGGGTGCGGAGCTGGCCGCGGGGCTGCGCCCCGGCGATGTCGTGTTGGTGCGGGGGGAACTGGGGGCGGGCAAGACCACGCTCGTGCGCGGAGCCGCGCGGGCGCTCGGAGTCGACGACCCTGTGACCAGCCCGACATTCGGGATTGGGCACCGCTACCGCGGGGCGAATGTGACCGTCGCCCATCTCGACCTCTACCGGCTGGCGGGCCTCGAGCGCGAGGACCCGGGTCTGCTGGAGGACTACCTGGGGCCTGAGCGGATCGCATTCGTGGAGTGGCCCGAGGCGGGAGCCCCCGAGCTCGAAGGCGCGAGGGTGCGGGTGACGCTCACCCATCTCGGCGGCGACCGCCGGCGGGTGGAGCTGCGGTGCGAGGGCGAACCGGATATGGGTGGCAAGCACGAGCAGAGTGGCCTGACGGAGAGTGGCCTGACGGAGAGTGGCCCGCCGGAGAGTGGCCCGCCGGAGGGCGCTACGCAGGAGGCCCCGCCGGAGAGCGCCCCGCGATGATCGTCCTCGGCTTCGACACCGCCACGCCCGCAACGGTCGTGGGGCTGCGACTCGCGGATGGGAGCGCCCTGCAGGCGCGTGATGACCCCGCAGAGGGCAAGCGCCCTGGCCACACAACGCAGCTGTTGCCGCTCGCCGGCGAGCTGCTCGCCCAGGCCGGCCTGCGCTGGAACGCGGTGGAGCAGATCGCCGTAGGCGTGGGGCCGGGCACGTTCACGGGTCTGCGCGTGGGAATCGCCACCGCCCGCGGATTGGCGCAGTCGCTGGGGATCGGGGTGGTGGGGGTCTCCACCCTGCGGGTGCTTGCAGAGTCTGCCTTGCGGGCGCCGGAGGCGGAGTGGTCGCGGGCGCAGGCGAGCAACAGGGCGCCGGAGTCCCTGTGCGGCGTGCTCGCGGCGATCGACGCCCGCCGCGGGGAGGCGTTCGTCGCCCTCTACGCCGACGGACGAGAGCTGGCAGCCCCCCGGCCGCTGCGCCCCGAGCAGTTTGGGAGTCTCCCTGGGCTCTCCGAGGACGAGCTGGATTGGCTGGCGGTGGGAGATGGGGCGGTACGCTTTCGGAGCTATGTGGAAGCGGTTGGAGTTGCGGTCGCGGATGACTCCTCGCCGCTGCACCGAGTCGACGCCGGGGTGCTGTGCGAGCTTGCACTTGGCGCCCCCGCTGGCAACCCCGAGGCGGTGCTCCCCGACTACCGACGCCGCCCCGACGCGGAGATCGCCCTGGAAGCGAAGCTCGCCCTCGAGGACCCCCTGACGTGAGCGCCCAAGATGTCGCCGAGGTCGCCTCTGGGCGCCCGCCACTGGAGATCCGGCGCCTGGCCTACCCCGACCTGCCGCAGGTGATCGGGATCGAGCGCCGCGCCTTCCCCACCCCGTGGTCGCTGGCGATGTTCGTACTGGAGCTCTCCAAGTCCTCGGGGATCTGCCTCGCCGCGATCACCGAGGTCGAGGGGCGTCGACGGGTCGTGGGATACCTGATCTGCTCCCGCTACGAGACCGTGTGGCACGTGATGAACGTCGCCGTCGACCCCGAGCACCGCCGCGCCGGGGTCGCCTCGGCGCTGCTTGGCGAGCTGTACGTGTGGGTGGGCGACGAGCAGGCGCGCTACACCCTGGAGGTGCGCCGCTCCAACGACCCCGCGATCCGCCTCTACGAACGCGAAGGCTTCCGCGCCGCTGGCCTGCGTCGCCGCTACTACCAGGACAACGGGGAGGATGCCCTGGTGATGTGGCGCACCCCCGCCACGCTGGCGGGGACGCTCGAGGACGTGCCCAACCCCGGTTTCCTATGAGGGGTGCCAGCCCCGGTCAGGGACGCCTGGAGGACGGCCCGCTTTCTCAGGAGGGCAGGCTGGAGGCCGGCGCGGGCAGCATCCTCGCCCTGGAGACCAGCTGCGACGACACCTGCGCCGCCGTGCTCGACGCGGAGGGGCGGGTGCGCTCCAGCGTGATCTCCTCCCAGGGGGTCCACGACCGCTTCGGGGGGGTCGTACCCGAGATCGCCTCCCGCCAGCACCTGGAGCTTGTCAACCTCGTGGTCGCCCAGGCCCTCGAGCAGGCCGAGGTGGGGCTCGACGAGATCGAGCTCGTGGGCGCAACCCAGGGCCCCGGGCTGGTGGGGGCGCTGCTGGTGGGCTTCGCCACCGCCAAGGCGCTGGCGGCGGCCCGGGAGCTGCCCTTCGCCGCGGTGGACCACCTACAGGGCCACGTCGCCGCAAATTTCATCGCCGGCTCCATCGATCTCAGCGGCGCCACCACCGAGGTGCAGGAGCGCCAGCGCCGCGCTGGGGCGCGAGCATCCGGCGGCCCGCGTCGGCCGGCGGTCGAGCCGAGCCCGTTCGAGCCGGGGCCGTTCGAGCCGGGGCCGTTCGAGCCCCCGTTCGTGTGCCTGATTGCAAGCGGGGGCCACACCCTGCTTGCGCACGTGCGGGGGCACGACGGCTTCGAGGTGCTGGGTCGCACCCTCGACGACGCTGCGGGGGAGGCGTTCGACAAGGGCGCCCGCATGCTCGGCCTCGGCTACCCCGGCGGGGCTGCCCTGGAGCGCCTCGCCCGGAACGGCGACCCAACCTCCTTTCCCTTCCCCGCCGGCGGCCCGCGGCCGGGGCTCGGCAAGGACCGCCAGGCGTTCGCCCACAGCCTGGACTTCTCCTTCGCCGGCCTGAAGACCTCGCTGCTATACCGCCTGCGCGAGCTTACCCAGGCCGAGGCCAGCGCGCGGGCTGCGGACCTTGCCGCCTCCTACCAGGCGGCGATCGTGGAGCGGCTGCTGGAACGCTCGCGGCGCGCGCTCGAGCAGACCGGTCTCGATCGCCTTGCGGTGGGCGGGGGAGTCGCCGCCAATGGCGAGCTGCGCCGGCGCGTGGGCGAGCTGGAGGCGGACGTCCACGTCCCCGAACGGGCGCTGTGCACCGACAACGCCGCGATGATCGCCAGCGCCGCCCGCTTCGCCGAGCGGCTGCCCTACCCCAGCTACCTGGCCCTCGACGCCTACTCGACCGGAGAACGACCCCCACCCACCCGGCGGCCCGCGTAAGATGAGGCAGGCGATCCGCACGGAGGGTGCCCGGGTGAGTGCGCCGACGATCTCCTGGGCGGCACCCACACACGCGCAGCTGGAGGGCAGACGGTACGCGCAGCGGGAGGGCGGACGGTGAGGGTCCTGACCCTCTACACCAAGCCCGACTGCCACCTCTGCGAGGAGGCGCTCGAGGTGCTGCGCGAAGTCCAGGCCGAGCTGCCCTTCGAGCTCGAGGAGCGCGACATAACCGCCGCCGAGGACCTGCACCGCGCGTACTTCGAGCGGATTCCCGTGGTCGCCCTCGACGGCGAGGAGCTGTTCGAATACTTTGTCGATGCGGAGGTTCTGAGGGAGAGGCTAGAGTCAGGGCCGTGACCTACACAGAGCTCAGCGAGACCGCCGAGGTCGAGCGCGACGGGGCGGTCAGTCCAGGCGAGCGCCTCTCCCTGGGGGTGGCGGCGCGCCTCTCGCGCTACCTCCAGGTCCTCACCCAGGCGCGGAAGATGGGCAAGGAGACGATCTCCTCCCAGGAGCTCTCCGACTACACCCACGTCAACTCCACCCAGATCCGCCGCGACCTCTCCGGCTTCGGCAAGTTCGGCAAGCGCGGGGTCGGCTACAACGTGGAGTCGCTCGTCTCCCAGATTCGCAAGATCCTGCGCACCGCCGGCCAGCACAACATCGCACTGTTCGGGGCCGGGCATCTCGGCAAGGCGATCGCGTCCTCGGATATCTTCGCCGACCACGGCTTCCGCGTGGTGGCGATCTTCGACGTCGACCCCGACAAGGTCGGCACCACGGTGGGCAACAAGGTCGTGCGCCACCCCCGCGAGCTGTGCCAGATGGTGGAGGACGAGGACATCGTCGTCGGCGTCCTCGCCGTGCCGACGGCGGCCGCCCAGGGACTCGCCGACGACCTCGTCGCGGCCGGCGTCAAGATCATCTTCAAC
>DATMPY010000139.1:0-6166 GCA_035566955.1 Solirubrobacteraceae bacterium
CGGCAGAAATCCTCACCGAAACGCGGAACGTCTTCTGGAAACAAAGACATAGCACTTGGAGGCGCGACGGTCTCGACGAAACAGGCGACACACTTGCTATACGTACCATGCGTTCCTCCTTCCGCTATTTTGCGGAGCTCATATAAGATCGGCCGAGCCATATCTCCGGCGACTCATAAATCGATGCGCTAAGCATCCAGCCGGCGGCGACGTAAATCAAGCTCGGAAGGTCACAGCGCCCGCATTTGAGGAGCAAGTGGCGCTATCAAGCCAAACTGGGGGCATGGCAGAGGCAGCGAGATCTCGTGCTTTGTTTCCTATTGTGGCGACCATCCGCGGTCGGCCAGAGCGAAGCTTAGTCGCGCACGCAGGTTGGACAGGCTCCAAGTCGCAAACGGCTGGTCGAGATCCTGGGGGTCGCTCAGCGCAATCCGCTTGATCTCTTGGCGCTTGGCCAGCGTGAACGTCTGCGGCCGCCCCCCGCGGTAGCGCGGGTAGAGCGCGTCGAACCCGTCGGCGTTGACCACGAAACCCCTGCGCCGCGGCGCGCACCGCTCCGTCCGCGCGCTGAACACCGACATCCGCCAGTGGATCGAGACCTGGAACGAAAACCCCCGCCCCCACATCTGGACCAAGACCGCCGACCAAATCCTCGACGCCATCAGCCGCTACTGCCAACGAATCAGCCAGACAGGACACTAGATGCATCAGATACGAGTTCTTAAGGTCCGTGAGCGTCGCCGGGGCTTGCTCGTCACTGGACCGAGAACAGCTCCAGCGTCCCGGAGAGCTGGTGTTCGTTGGCGTCGCCCTCGGGCTCGATCACGTGGCCGTCGACGACGATCGGGCTGTTCCAGTGCCCTGAGGATCCAGGGAGCTTGGCGATCGGGTGGGAGGAGCCCCCGGGGTTGTAGACCTCGATCCCGCCCCCGTTGGGTTCGTAGATGTAGAGCAGCCCGCCCGCGACGATCGGGCTGGTGCCGGCGGTGGTGCTGGTCCACAGCGTGAGTAGCCGCCCGCCGCGCAGGGCGTAGGCGCCGGTGCCGACGAAGTCGGCGACGAACACGGTGGTGCTCCGTCCGTGACGCCACACGGCGGGAGCGGTGAACAGCTCTCCCCCGCCGGGCGTGGGCAACTGCTGGACTTCACCGCCCAGCGGGGGGTGCCGTCCGGAGGAGGAGGGTAGGCGTCCATTCAAACGGGAGAGGGCGAGCACGCGCATGATCCCGTCCTTGCCGGCGAGCACCACGCGGTTGTGCCCGAGCAGCGCGGGGGCGCTGGAGCCGAGGTCGGTGTCGCTGGTGTTGAGCTGTTCTTGGTTCACGGGCGTGAAGGTCTGGCGCAGCTGCAGGCCGGGGAAGGTGAGCTCGAGCACGGAGTCCCCGAAGTCGGTGGTCCCGTTCCAGGGGGCGTTGCCGGTGTCGATCAGGATGCGACGGCCCCCGGGCTCGACGACGGGGCCGCCGCGGGAGAGGATCGCGGAGTCGCTGGCGGAGCAACTGGAGGGCACGATCAGCTCGCGGCGGTTCGAGCAGAGGGTGTTGAACACCCCGCGCACGGCGCCCGAGGAGCGCTGGATCAGGACCACGTGGCCTTGGTAGGGAGGGGCGTCTCCGAAGTAGCCGCCGGTGGCGGCGAGGATGTCGGGACCGTCGATGTTCAGGGCGGCGGCGAGCTTCTCGTGGGTGGGGTCGCGCGTGATCGACACCGGCCAGGCGCCGCTCGGGTCCTCGCCGCCGTCGCCAAGCGAGAGCTTGTGGATCAGCCCGTTGGGGGAGGCGGCGTAGACGAACCTGTGGTCGGGGTCGGCGATCGGGCTGGCGGTGGTGATCTGTGCGCTGCCGGCCCAGTGGGAGTAGCCGGGCGGGGTGAACGTCCACAAGATGGCGCCGCTGGAGGCGTCGATCGCGAGCGTCTTGCCGTAGGTGGTGGTGAGGATCGCCACATCGCGCACGGCCCCCGCCATGGTGATCCCGTGGAGGTAGATCGGCGAGGAGTCCACCGTCCCGGGCAGCGCGACCTGCACGCGACGCAGGTGGGCGACGTTGGCGGCGGTGATGCCGGTGCTCTCGTCGCTCGCGTCGGTGCGCTGAGGATTGAGCCCGAACTCGGGCCAGTCGCGCAGGGAGGCGCCAGTGTGGGCCGTCCTTCTGGCGGGCGCGGGTGCTGAGACAGCGGGCGTCACGCTCCCCCCGCAGGCGGCGATCAGCAGCGCGGCGAACGCGACGATGAGCGGCGCGGTTGCCAGGCTTCGCAGGCGAGGCGGGGTTGCTGGGTGGAAGGGCATGCGGGGGTGTTGTATCGCATCGTGATCACCGCAAGATCACAACACTCCCGTGTGTCCGTGCGACCATCGTCCCGCCCCAAAAAGGGGCAGGAGCGACGTGTGTTCCGAGCGGCCGGACAGTGACTCTCTCTCCCCCGGCCGCACCATGGAACTCGCGCCGGCCCGACTCCCCTCAAATCGGTGCCGGTAAGCGCCGGCGGCCCGCAGCGGCGGGGTCGCCGGCGCTCCGTCGCACGCTGGGCGTCTGCCCGCGACTCCGCATGCCGAGTGTCTGCGCCGGCGACTCCACACTCCGAGGAGGGAAGCGACTCACGGTCGAGGGTGGCCGGGTATCCTGCTCCAATGGCCAAGACACCGCAGGTGGGGGAGCAGGCGCCGGACTTCGAGCTGCCGGGCACTGAGGGTACGTTCAGGCTGTCCGAGCACCGGGGAGAGCGGGTGGTCCTGCTGTTCTACCCGGGGGACAACACGCCCGTATGTAAAAAACAGTTCTGCTCGTACCGGGATCGGGCGGATGACTTCGCGGCGCTCGATGCGACGGTGGTTGGGATCTCCGCACAGGATGTGGACTCACACAAGGGCTTCATCGAGAAGAACAGCCTGACGGTCCCGCTGCTGGCCGACGTTGATAAGGCCGTCGGAAAGGCGTACAGCGCCAGCGGCAAGCGCGCCGTCATCGTTATCGACGAACAGGGCGTGGTGCGCCACCGCCACGACCATCGACTGGGGCTGGACTATCAGTCGGTGGACGACCTCAAGGCGGCACTGGACGCGCTCCCCAGCCCGGCGGTCGGCTAGGCGGAGTTTTACCGTGCGCTCGGGCGTTGGTGGTCAGTCCGGGGGGGCGATGGCACATCCACGCTGTGCCGCGGCGCGCTTGAGATCCTCATCCCAGGTGACGAGCGTGGTGTCGGCGCCGAGTGCGAGCGCGCTCGCGAGGTGGACGGCGTCGTATCCGCGCAATTCGTGCTCCTCGGCAAGCTCGCCTGCCCACTGCGCGAGCGGGCCGTCGATCCCGACCAGCACCAGCTCACTCTGCAACGACTCGAACTCCTCGCGCGCCCGACCGTACCCCGTGGCGCTCAGCCGACGGCCACGACGGGCGGCAGCGAGCGCCGCACGACCCTCGGGATAGCACAGGATGCTGGATGCCCCCCGAAGCCGCGTGCCCCACAGCTCGGCCACCAGTTCAGAGCCGGGCTCGACAATGACGAGCTTGATGAGCGCGGAAGTGTCGAAGTACAGGATCAGTGGCGCTGCTCGGCGATGAGGTCGGAGACCGAGCTGCGCGCGTTTACATGTGCCCGGCGCGAGCTGCGCGCACGTGTCGGCAGGGTGACGAGGCCTCTCCGGAGGAGATCCTCAAGCGTATCCGCACGATCGATGGCAGAGAGCCGCGCGATCGGCTGGCCGCGACGCGTGACCACGACCTCGGCGCCACGCTCGACGCGCTCAAGGTGCTCGCTCAACCGGTCGTGAAGCTCACGGACCCCGACCTCGTATCCATGGCCATGTAGCGTCATGGCTGTGATCCTAGCAGCTACACGGCACTCCCATCGCGCGACTTCGTGAGCTCGTCTAGCGGCGAGCGAGCCGGCGCCCGCTCTCGGTGTTCGGGGGGGTGTAGTTGAGCTCGTAGTGGTGGTAAAGAGCCGACTCGTCTGCCTGTGAGAGCTCCTCGCCATGTTGCTCGATGTTCGGTGCGGCCTGGACCTGTTCCTTGGTGACCGCGACTTGCAGGTCGTCGGGGCCGACCTTGATCCCGCCGAGCGGTACGAAGGTCAAGTGGCGGCCGATGAAGCCCTCCTTGACGGTGGCGAACTGCGGCTCGTCGGTCTCGACGTCGACGTAGACATCCTGGAGCTTGCCGATCTTCTCGCCGTAGAGATCGACCAGCAGCTTGCCGTGCCACTCGGCGACATTCCACTCCGCCTCTTCCTGATGCTCGGTCATCGTCTCGTCCTCCCACTATCGCTTCTGGGGACAATTCTACTCTCCAGGTGCGCATCGGTCGGCCTCGCCCGAGCGGGTGGTGGATAGACCATCCGTGGGCGCGCGCCGGGGTGCGACCCGCCCGCTGTTACGGTGGAGGGGTCCATCGCGCCCTTGTGGGTCGGCGATTGTGCGTTCGCTCGGTCCTTCTTGACCTCTCTGCCTCGCGACCGCAGCCCTTGAGAGGCTTCGTGAGGAGCGCCCGTGAGTGTTGTCGCCGCTGTGCCTGAGAGCAGGTCGCCCCGGGGGTCGGTGGGGTACCTGCCGTCCCGCCCCGTCGCCGCGAGGCCTTCCCGGCCGACCGGGGCGCCGCTGCGTGTCGCGATGCTCGCCCCACCCTGGATCTCCGTTCCCCCGCCGGGATACGGCGGCGTGGAGTCGGTTGTGGGCGTACTGACGGACGCCCTTGTCCGGCGGGGGCACGCTGTGACGCTCTTCTGCGCCCCGGGCTCTCGATCGAGCGCGCGCGTGGTGCCCCTGCTCGAGGAGTCTCACCCCGAGGAGATCGAGCGTTCGCTGTATGAGGTCGACCACGTCGCGCGGGCGTTCGAGGAGATCGACCTCGCCGCTTACGAGGAGCCCTTTGACGTGGTTCACGACCACTGCGGCTTCACCGCCCTCGCCATGGCCGAGAGGCTGGAAACGCCGTTGGTGCACACCCTGCACGGGCAGTTCACCGCCAGCACCGCAGCCTTCTACGCCCGCCACGGCCACAAGGCAGCGCTCGTGGGCATCAGCCGTGCGCAGCTCGCCTCGGCGCCGACGGGTCTGGAACCGGTGGGCGCGATCCCGAACCCCATCGACGTGCGGGCCTGGCCGCTGCGCGAGCGCAAGGACGACTACCTGCTGTGGATCGGGAGGATGACGGCCGAGAAGGGACCCCACCGCGCGATCGCCGCGGCCCGTGCCGCGGGCGTGCCGCTCGTCCTGGCGGGGGTCATCCAGCCCGGCCAGCAGGCGTTCTTCGACCGCGAGGTCGCCCCGCACATCGACGGCGAGCGGGTCCGTTTCCTCGGCGAGATCGGTGGGTCGGTCAAGCTCGCGGCCTTCGCGGGCGCCCGCGCGCTGTTGATGCCGATCCGTTGGGAGGAGCCCTTCGGGATGGTCATGGTCGAGGCGCTGGCGTGCGGGACACCGGTGATCGCGTTTCCCGAAGGCGCCGCCCGCGAGCTCGTCTGCGACGGGCAGACCGGCTTCCTCGTCGAGGACGAGCAGGCGATGGGCGCGGCGGTCGGTCGGCTGCCCCGCATCGCCCCGCGGGATTGCCGGGCCTGGGTCGCCGAGCATTGCGACGTCGACGTGGTCGCCGCCGCCTACGAGCGGACCTACCGGTCGGCGGCACATGCGTCCGTCGCGGAGGCCGTCGCGCTTGTCTGAGCGCACCCTGAGCGTCTTGGACGGCAGCACCTTCGTCGTCGGGGACCGTCGCGGCGACGTGCGGGTCGACGCGGGTCGCGAGCACGGCTTCTTCTGTGACGACACCCGTTTCGTCTCACGCTGGGTCCTGCGCGTCGGCGAGGCGCCGCTGGAACTGCTCGGCCTCGACCAGAGCGCGCACTTCGCCGCGCAGTTCTTCCTGACCCCCCACGTGGGGCCGGACGAGGAGGCGCCGTGCTCGATCATGCGCCGCCGGCTGATCGACCACGTGTGGATGGAGGAGGTCACGGTGACCAACCACCGCC
The DNA here is from genome assembly GCA_035566955.1 of Solirubrobacteraceae bacterium. Classification (GTDB taxonomy): domain Bacteria; phylum Actinomycetota; class Thermoleophilia; order Solirubrobacterales; family Solirubrobacteraceae; genus Palsa-744. The sequence goes on from DATMPY010000139.1 coordinate 5,962, forward strand.
ACGAGCACAGCGAGGTGCGGGTGACGCTGGAGGTCGACGCCGACTTCGCCGACCTGTTCGAGGTCAAGGACGGCGTGGTGGCCAAGCGGAAGGTGAGCTGCCGCCACGACGACGGGACCCTCACGTTGGCCTACGAGCGTACGGGCTTCCAGCGCTCGCTCACAATCGCAGCCAGCCGCACGGCGGCGGTCACCCGCCAGGGCTT
>DATMPY010000140.1:0-14822 GCA_035566955.1 Solirubrobacteraceae bacterium
TGGAGCGCACGCGAGTGCGGGGCCCGGCGGCGATCGCGGCGGGGGCGCAGCTGCGCGACTGCTACGTGGGCCCCTACACCGCGATTGGCGCAGGGTGCTCGATCACGGGGTCGGAGGTGGAGCACTCGATCCTGCTGGAGGGCTCCTCGGTATGCGACCTCGACGGCCGCATGGAGTCCTCGCTGCTGGGCCGCAACGTGCGGGTGCGCCGCGGAGAGCGCCAGCCACGGGCGTACCGCTTCATGGTGGGCGACAACTCGGACATCTCGATCTTGTGAGGGCATGAGGATCTTGATAGCCGGCTCAGCCGGCATGCTGGGCCGCGATGTACGGAACGCCGGCGAGCGCGGGGGACACAAGCTGGTCGAGCTGGCCCACGCGCAGCTGGACGTGACGGACGCGGAGGCGGTGAACACAGCGGTGGCGGCGGCGGGGGCGGACGCGCTGGTGAACTGCGCCGCCTGGACGGACGTGGACGGCGCCGAGGTCAACCGGGAGGCGGCGTTCGCGGTCAACGCCCGGGGCGCAGGCAACCTCGCGCGCGCCGCGGCAGGGGCGGGCGTCCCCTTGGTGCACGTCTCCACGGACTACGTGTTCGACGGTATCGCCCCCGTGGACGCCGCCGGACGAGCGCGCGCCTATGTGGAGTCCGACCCGACGGGGCCGCTGTCGGTCTACGGGCAGAGCAAGCTCGCGGGCGAGCGGGAGGTGCTGGCGGCCTCGCCCCGCCACGCGGTGGTGCGTTCCTCGTGGCTGTTCGGGGTCGGGGGACGCAACTTCGTGGACACGATGCTGCGCTTGGCGCAGGAGCGCGAGGCGGTGCAGGTGGTGGAGGATCAGGTGGGCTGCCCCACATGGACGGGGCACCTGGCGCCAGCGCTGCTGGGCCTGCTGGAGCGGGAGGTAGGCGGCCTGATACACCTTGCAGGCACGGGCGCGATCTCCTGGAACGGCTTCGCCCGGGAGATCTTTCGCCAGGCAGAGCTCCCCTGCCGGGTGGAGCCGGCCACCACCGCGCAGACGGCTCGCCCGGCGCCGCGCCCGGGGTGGTCGGTACTCGAGAGCGAGCGGGGAGACGTGATCCCGATGCCCGACTGGCGCGACGGGCTGGCGGGCTATTTGGCAGCGCGTTCATGAGCGCGCATGGCGGCGCTGGATCGGCGTCCTCGATCGCTCACCGATCAAAGATCGGCCAGCAAGGCACACTTCGCTCACTGCGTCCCTTGTCCAGCTTGCCTGCGCACCCATGAGAGGCGAGGACTGAGATGATGCGCGCATGAGGCTGTTGGTGTGCGGCGGCGCTGGGTTCATCGGCTCGCACTTCGTGCGCGTGCGGATGCACGAGCACGGGGACGCGGTGACGGTGCTCGACAAGCTGACCTACGCAGGCCGCGAGGAGAACCTCGCGGAGCTTGCCGGGGAGCCGGGATACCGCTTCGTGCGCGGCGGGATCGAGGACCCGGAGGCGGTCGCGCGGGCGCTCGACGAGCCAGAGAGCGGCCAGGGAGCCCCTGAGGCGATCGTGAACTTCGCAGCGGAGACCCACGTCGACCGCTCGATCGCCGAGCCGGACGCGTTCGTGCGCACGCACGCGCTCGGCACCTACGTGTTGCTGGAGGCGGCGCGGGGGCGGGGACTACGCTACGTGCAGGTCTCCACGGACGAGGTGTACGGGTCGATCGACGTGGGCACCTTCACCGAGGCCTCCCCGCTGCGGCCCTCCTCGCCGTACTCGGCGACGAAGACCGGGGCGGACCTGCTGGTGCAGAGCTACTTCCACACCTATGGCCTGGAGGCCGCGATCTGCCGGGGGTCCAACAACTACGGCTCCCACCAGTACCCCGAGAAGCTGATCCCGCTGATGATCCTCAACGCCCTCCACGGCGACGCCCTGCCGGTGTACGGAGACGGCAGGCAGGTGCGCAACTGGATCCACGCCAGCGACTTCGCGCGGGCGATCGGGTGCGTGCTCGACAGGGGCGCCCCTGGGGAGGTCTACAACGCGGGGGGCCCGGACGAGCTGACGAACATCGATGTGGTGCGACGCATCATCGAGCTGGCGGGCGCGCAGGAATCGCTGATCGAGCACGTGACGGACCGCCCAGGGCACGACCGCCGCTACTCACTCTCCTCCACCAAGGTCCGCGAGCTGGGCTGGGAGCCGCGGGTGCGCTTCGCGGAGGGCCTGGAGCAGACGGTGGCGTGGTACCGCGAGAACGCCTGGTGGTGGGAGCCGATCCGCTCCGGTGAGTACCGCAGCTACTACGAAAACCAGTACGGCCGCGCCCTGGCGGCCGAATGATCGGCGCATATCTGCGTCCTCGATCGCTTGTGTGCCGAGCACACTTCGCTCACTGCGTCCTTGATCTGCTTGATCCTCGACCGCCAGGGGGCGTGGCGACAATGGCCGCGCGCTCAGCTGAGACGCGCGGCCATCCGGATTGAGCTACTCGCGCTCGTCGTCGCGCCGGTAGCCCAGGCGCGCGGAGATGCGGTCCGCGGTGGAGACGAGGTGCGGCCCGAGGTGCTCGACGAGCTCCTCGAGCGAGATCATCGAGCTGTGCGCCGCCATGTTCACCGCGGCGATCACCTCGCGCGACTCCGAGCGCACGGGCGCGGAGATCGAGTGCAGGCCGGGGGCGAGCTCCTCGTCGTTGACGGCGAAGCTCTCCTCGCGCACATGCTCGAGCTCCGAGCGCAGCCCTTTCTTGCTCGTGATCGTGTTGGGCCCGCGCTTGGCGAGCTTGATCTCCGCGAGCAGGTTGCGCTGCTCGTGCTCGGGGAGGTAGGCGAGCAGCAGCTTGCCCATCGACGTGCAGTACGCGGGCAGCCGCGAGCCGAGGGAGAGCCCCAGGTCGATCTTGCTCTGTCCGCGGCGGAAGCTGCGAGCGCGATCGACATAGAGGATCTCCGGCCCGTCCAGCACCGCGAGGTTGACGGTGTAGGAAGTGCGCTGGCGCAGTTCCTCCAAGTAGGGCCGGGAGTGCTCGCGCAGGCCGGTGGAGTTGAGCGCGGACATCCCGAGATCGGTCACCCGCAGCCCCAACCTGTACTTGCGCGAAGCGCCCTGCTCGAGGTAACCGAGCGCCACGAGCGTGATCACGTAACGGTGGGTTGTGCTGCGGCTCATGCCGAGCTCGTCGGCGATGTCGGCGATCCCGAGCACGGGCCGCTCGGGTGTGAAGCACCCGAGGATCGCGAGGCCGCGCTCCAGCGACTGGGAGTAGCGCGGTTCGCGGAGGCTGGGAATCGAGCGAACCCATTCCCCATCCGCGTTGAGTCTGTCAATATGCTTGCTTGTTCTTGGCATTTGTACTGTGGACCCCTGTCCTTAGTCCCGAGTGATCTGGACCCCCTGCGGGGCCGAGCGTGTCTGTACGAAGATCATACTTCGAAGTTCGGATGTTCTCAATCATAGGCACAGGTTCAGCCAGGCTCCTGGTTTGGTACTCCCCGGGGTCGCAGGCGTTCTCGACGCTGGCCCCGCGTTCGGCCCACCCGGTTACCGATCCGCGGGACATCCCCCGGCCAACCTGGATGCTGGCTCAATCCCCAAACGCGCTGCAGCCCCAGCTCCCCCCGGGGGGCGCGGTGTTGCCGGTGGGCGACTCCCCCGCATCGGCCTGCTCGCACACGCCGGCCGCTCCACGGCTGTGGGAGTCCTCGCACACGCAGCAGTTCACCGCCTGGTGAGTCCGTCCACCTCCGCTTGGCGGGGGCCGGCCGATGGACCTTGCGCACCCGGGCGACTCACTGCTCGATGAGCGCGGCGTGCCGCATGCCCCAGCGGGCGAGCTGGGCGACGACAGGCACGAGCTCCCCGCCGGCGGGGCTGAGCCGGTATTCCACGCGGGGCGGCAATTCGCGGTAGCGCTCGCGCACGATCAATCCCAGCTCGACCATCTGTTGGAGATGACGGTCGAGCACGCCGGCGCTGATCCCGGGAAGGTGGACGCGCAACTCGCTGAGTCGCAGCGGCTCGGCCGCGAGCGCCGCGACGATCAGCAACGTCCAGTGATCGCCCGCGGCCAGTAGCGCGCGGGCGAGCGGGGTCCATTGGCTGTGCTCGCGGCCCACGCGGTGCTCACGCGCCCGACCAAGCTCACGGGGTCCGTGGAGGACCGCTTGTCGGGGGCGGGCTTGGGGCTTCTGCGGCTTCTGCGATGCAGTGGGCGGCACCTTGAAAGTCTACACAAGAAGTCTATCTAATGGAAGCGTCAGAAACACTGGCGCCTAGGGGAAAATTACTGAAAGAGGATGGACGCCTGCTCTACGTCTACCTGTCTACGTCTACCTCTGGAAGGATGCCCACCCGCAGGAACACCTGCCTGCGACGCCTACCCGCAGGAACGTCCGCTTGACGCCTACCCTGAGGGAAACCTGCTCGGGCACATGCGCGCCAGCGCGCAGGCGTCGCAGGCAGGTGAACGCGCGTGGCAGGTGCGGCGACCATGGCGCAGGAGGTTGACGTGCAACTCGAGCTCCTCCCCGGGAGGGGTGAGGGCAAGCATCTGGTCGTGCAACTGCTCGAACGGCGCCCCCGGCGCCAGCAGCCGCAGGCGCGTGCCGACACGGGAGACATGGGTGTCGACGGGCACCTCGTGCAGACCGTAGGCGAACAGCAGCACGCACGCCGCGGTCTTACGACCCACACCGGGGAGGGTTGTCAGGTAGTCGCGCGCCTCCCCGAGCGGGACGGTTGGGAGCCAATCGAGCGACAGCTGTTGCCCGGGTCGATCGGAGATCGCCCGCAGGATGCGCTGGATGCGCTGGGACTTGACCTTGGAGATGCCGCCCGGGCGGATCGCCTCCTCCACATCTTGGAGCGGTGCGTCGCGCACCGCCTCCCAGGTCGGCAGGCGAGCGCGCAGGCGCAGATAGGCGACGTCGCGGTTGCGGTCGTTGGTGCTCTGCGAGAGCACCGTCAGCACCAGCTCGGCCAACGGGTCCCCATGGGGCATCATGCGCGGTACCCCGTAGACCGCGCGCAGCCGGTCGCGGACCGCGAGCACGCGCCGGCGCCTGGGAGGATTCCACTTGACAGTGGACATCGCGCCACGGTAGCCGCTTGCGCGCCGACGCGGGGCACGGAAGCCCCGCGCGCAGCACCACCGATCGAAGATCGGCTTGCACGCACGGCCCGCGCGGACGATCCCTAACCCCCCACCCCAAACGGTGCCCGCGCACCTTGGGACCGTTGCCCGTACACCTCGGGACCCGTATATGCTCGGCGGAGGTGCCCGAGATCAGCGAGCACAACGCCCGGATCGGCGAACTGCCCGTCTTCTGGCGCAGCGCCCCATCCGCCGCGGGCGATGCGGGACGCCCGCCGGTGCTGTACCTGCACGGGGTGCCCACCAACTCCGACGACTGGATGGTCTTCCTGAAGCGCAGCGGGGGACTGGCGCCCGACCTACCCGGCTTCGGGCGCTCGGGCAAGCCGGGGCACTTCGACTACTCGATCCCGGGGTACGGGCGCTTCATCGAGCAGTACCTCGACCTCGTGGAGGTGGAGCGGGTGCGGCTGGTGGTGCACGATTGGGGCGTGGTGGGCTTGGCGTTCGCGCTGCTGCACCCCGAGCGCGTCGAGCGGCTGGTGGTGACGAACGCGGTGCCGCTGCTCCCGGGCTACCGCTGGCACCGCACGGCGCGCCTGTGGCGCACGCCGCTGTTGGGGGAGTTGGCGATGGGCGCCACCACCCGCTACGTGCTGCGTCGCGCCTCGCGCGAGGCGAACGCCACGCCCGGGCCGTTGCCCGAGGCATGGCTCGACACGGTGCTCGACCACTTCGACCAGGGCACCCAGCGCGCGATCCTGCGGCTCTACCGGAGCGCCCCCGGCGAGGTGCTCCAGGCGGCGGGCGCCGAGCTGCACCGCCTGCAGATGCCCGCGCTCGTGGTGTGGGGCCTGCGCGACCCCTACTTCCCGGCGCGCTTCGCGGCGGAGTACGCGCGCGCCCTGCCGAGCGCCGAGCTGCTGGAGCTACCCGACGCGGGGCACTGGTGGTGGCTCGACCGGCCCGACGCGATCGACCGCGTGCTCGGCTTTCTGGCCGCCTCCTGAGGAGCCCAGCGAATGCCGGAAACGCTCATGGAAGAGGCTCCCGCCACCACCGCGCCGCCCCGCAGCGGAGCTCCGCGGCCGGCGGGCGCCGCCGGGGGGTTGCTTGCACAGCCCTGGGCGATCGCCCTGGCGGTGGCGATCCCGTTGGCGCTCGCCTACCTGATCGTGGAGCCCCCGAGCGGGGACCTGGCGGCGGCGACGTACCGCAGCGAGCTGTTCGCCCGGACGGGGCTCGCGCTGTGGGACAACGGCTGGTACGGCGGGCATTACCTCCCGGGCTACTCCCTGCTCGCCCCGGCCCTGGGAGCGCTTGTGGGGAACCGCGTGCTGCTGGCTCTATCGACGATTGTGTCGGCGGGGTTGTTCGGGCTGATCGCACAGCGGACGTTCACGGTGGGAGGAGCCCGGATCGCGGCGGGATCGTTCGCGCTGGGTGCCTGCGTGGGACTGCTTTCAGGGCGCGTGGCCTACGACCTCGGGCTCGCCGTCGGCCTGCTGGCGGTGGTGCTGCTGCAACGTGGACACTCCTCCGCAGCGGTGGCGCTTGCGGCGCTCACCAGTCTCGCAAGTCCCGTGGCGGGGGCCTTCCTGGCGCTAGCGGGGGTGGCATATGCGGTGGCGGGTCGCACGCGCCGCGGGCTGGCGATCGCCGCGGCGGCGCTGCTGCCGATCGTGCTGCTCGCGCTGGCCTTTCCCGAAGGCGGCTGGGAGCCGTTCGCGCCGTCGGTGTTCTGGCCGGGGTTGGGGGGGGTGCTGCTGATCGCGCTGCTGCTCGGGCGATTCGCAGGCGGGCTCACCCCGCGGGCGATGCGTGTGCTCACATGGGGAGCGTTGCTGTACGCGGTGGCGCTGATCGGCGCGTACGCCCTGCACACCCCCGTGGGCAGCAACGCCGCGCGCCTGGGGGCGCTGCTGGGGGCCCCGCTGGTGGCGGGCGCGCTGTGGGAGCGTCGCCCTCTCGTGCTGCTGGCGCTCGCGCCGGTGCTTCTCTACTGGCAGCTGGAGACCCCGATCAACGATGTGTCCGAACTGGTGGGGGACCCCTCGGTGAACGCCTCCTTCTACGCCCCCCTGCTCGGGGAGCTGGAAGGCCGCTCGGGCGGGGGGCCGGTGCGGGTGGAGGTCCCGATGACGGGAACCCACTGGGAGTCGGTGTACCTGCCGGGGCACGGCTCGATCCTGCTGGCGCGCGGCTGGGAGCGCCAGCTGGACACGCGCTATGGAGCGCTCTTCTACGAAGGCCAACGGCCGATCGAAGACCAGCCGCCGCTCACGGCGGCGACCTACCGGAGGTGGCTGTACGAAAACGCGGTCTCCTACGTGGCCCTGCCGGACGTGCGCCTGGATTTCGCCGGGGCCGCAGAGGGGCAGCTGATCGTTCGCGGGCTGCCGTACCTGCATGAGGTGTGGCGCTCGGCCCACTGGCGCCTGTATGCGGTGCGGGGGGCGCCGGCACTGGCGCAGCCCCCCGCGCGCCTGGCGAGCGTGGGGGCGGACTCCTTCACGCTCGTGGCGCCCCGCCCCGGAAGCTACGTGGTGCGGGTGCGCTTCACCCCCTACTGGGCGCTGGAGGATGGACACGGGTGCGTGCGGCACACCGCGGGCGGGTGGACCGCCGTGGAGGCCCACGGCACGGGGACGATCCGGGTGGGCATCGACTTCTCGCTCGCGCGCGTCTTCGACCACGGGCCGCGCTGCGCCTGAGCATCCATTAGGCTACCTCGATGCCGGTTAGGCTGCGCGCGCTGCAGGCACGGATCCTGCCCAATGGATGGCTCGACGTGCTCCGCCAGGTGCTGCTCTTCGGCACGGCCTACCTGTGCTACGGGCTGGTGCGGGGGATGGTCGAGGGCAGCGCGACCGCCGCCTTCCAGCACGCGCGAGAGCTGATCCAGATGGAGCGTACGCTGCACCTCTTCGTGGAGCCCTCGGTGCAGGCGTGGGCGTCGAGCAGCCGGCTGATGATGGACGTCTCCGCCTGGCTGTACGTGAACGCCCAGACGACGGTGACGGTGGGGGCGCTCATCTACCTGTACCTGCGCCACAACCGCTCGTTCTACTTCGTGCGCAACATGTTCATGATCGCGATGGCGATCGCGCTGGTGGGCTACGTGGTGTTCCCCACGGCCCCCCCGCGGTTCATGCCGGAGTGGGGCTTCTTCGACTCGGTGTCGGCCTTCACGGGGATGCATCTCGCGGGGGTGCACGTCCTCCACGCGAACCCCGCGACGAGCGCGCTGCTGAACCTCTACGCGGCGGTGCCCTCGATGCACGTGGCGTTCGCGTTGATGATCGGCTGGACGCTCGCCCGGCTGGTGCGCTGGCGGGTGCTGCGGGTACTGTGGCTGCTGTACCCGCTGCTGATGACCTTCGTGATCGTGGCCACCGCCAACCACTTCATCCTCGACGCCCTGCTCGGCGCGTTGACCGCCGGAGTCTCCGCCTACGGCGCGGGCTGGCTGGCGCGCGCGCGGCCCGCGGTGTGGCGCTTCGTGCCGGCGCGTGTGGGGGCAAGCGCGTAGACCGCCGCCTCCTCCGGCGCCCTCTCCTGACGATGCCTCCTCGACACGCACCCCCAGCCAGGCGCGCCCGACGGCGCGCCGGCAGCCGCCCCCTGATCGGCCGCGGCCGCGGGCGCGAAAGCCGGGTGGCGCTCTCCGCGGCGCAGCGGCGCGAGCTGGTGCGCAACCGGCTGATCGAGTCGCGTCTGACCCCCAACGCGATCTCGCTGACGGGCCTGGCGCTGAACGTGCTCGCGGCGGGGCTGGTGTGGGAAAGCCTGTTCTTCCTGGGCGGGATCGCGTTCGTGGTGGGCTCGGTGATGGACACCCTCGATGGGCGCTACTCGCGCATGTCGGGCAAGGGCACGCCGTTCGGGGCGTTCCTGGATTCGACGCTCGACCGCATCGAGGAGGGGATCGTGCTGACGGCGGTGGCGGGCTACTTCGCGCTGCAGGGCAATCGCGCGGGGGCGGCGGCGGTGGTGATCGCGGTGCTGGCCTCGCTGATGGTCTCCTACACCCGCGCCCGCGCGGAGGCGCTGGGGGTGGAGTGCAAGGTGGGCATCGCCACGCGCCCGGTGCGGGTGGTGATCCTCTCGATCGGGCTGATCTTCGCCAAGGGCGCGTCGCTGGGCGACTTCGAGCTGCTGCAGCCAGCGGTGTATGTGCTGGCGGCGCTCAGCCTGGTCACGGTGGGGCAGCGCATCTGGCACGTGCGCCGCGAGCTCTCGCGCGGCCAGGTGTGACCGCGAGCACCGCGCGGGGTAGTCTGCCGACATGATCTCAACGAAGAACGGCCTAGCGGCCTCCACCAACGGCACAGGGCGCTACCAGCAGGACAGGGTCCGTGTGGCGGTCATCGGCGTGGGCAACTGCGCGTCGGCGTTCGTGCAGGGTGTGCATTACTACGCCGACGCCGACCCCTCCCAGCGAGTCCCCGGCCTGATGCACGTGGACCTGGGGGGCTACCACGTGCGCGACATCGAGTTCACCGCAGCCTTTGACATCGACCGCGCGAAGGTGGGCAGGGACCTCGGCCAGGCGATCTGGGCGGGGCAGAACAACACGATCAAGTTCGCCACCGGCGGGCGGGGGGTGCCCAAGAAATTGGGGGTGCCGGTGCACCGTGGGATGACCCACGATGGCCTGGGGAAGTACCTAAAGGAGAAGATCGTCAAGGCCCCGGGGGAGACGGCGGACATCGTCAAGATCCTGCAGGAGACCCACACCGACGTGGTCGTCTCCTACCTGCCGGTGGGCTCGGAGCAGGCGACGAAGTGGTACGTGGAGCAGGTGCTGGAGGCGGGCTGCGCGTTCGTGAACTGCATCCCGGTGTTCATCGCCCGGGAGGACTACTGGGACCGGCGCTTCAAGCAGGCGGGCCTGCCGATCGTGGGGGACGACATCAAGTCGCAGGTGGGCGCCACGATCGTGCACCGCGCGCTCGCGCGCCTGTTCGGGGAGCGGGGCGTGAAGATCGTGCACACCTCGCAGCTGAACGTGGGGGGCAACATGGACTTCTACAACATGCTCGAGCGCGAGCGGCTGGAGTCCAAGAAGATCTCCAAGACCAACGCGGTGACCTCGATCATGGAGGACGCGCTGCCCGCGCAGGACGTGCACGTGGGCCCCTCCGACTACGTGCCGTGGCTCACCGACCGCAAGTGGGCGCACATCCGCCTGGAGGGCCAGGCGTTTGGGGACGTGCCGCTGACGGCGGAGCTGAAGCTCGAGGTGTGGGACTCGCCGAACTCGGCGGGCATCGTGATCGACGCGGTGCGCTGCTGCAAGCTGGCGCTCAACCACGGAGTGGGCGGCCAGCTGGACGGCCCCTCCTCCTACCTGATGAAGTCCCCCCACCGCCAGCGCCCCGACGAGGAGGCGCGCACGGAGACGGAGCGGTTCATCGCCAAGTACGCCGGACGGCCGAGCACGCGCCCGCAGGGACGCAAGGCTCCGCGAGCCGCGAAAGTCGCGCAACCCGCGAAAGCTGCCGGAGCTGCGAAAGCTGCCCGCACTGCGAAAGCTGCCCGCACTGCGAAAGCCACGCGGGCCTCCAAGTAAGCGCGACATAATCAGGACGTGATGGACGCGCGCTTTGCGATCGCCCACGTCACCCCGTATCCGTGGGAGGCGCAGGAGAACGAGGTCAACACCTACGTGGGGGAGGTTGCCCGGGAGCTCTCCCGGCGCGGGCACCGTGTGCTGATCCTCGCCCCGTCGCGCTCCCAGGAGCGGGTGCGAGCGTCGCGGCGGGCGCTGCGCGCGGCGCGCGAGCGGCCGCAGAGCCTGCTGGAGGGGACGGACGGGGGCGAGCCGCGCGTGATCGCGGTGGGGGAGGTGCTCGACGTTCCGATGCCCGCCGGGTCGAGTAGGCCGGCACGGGCACTGCCGATCGACGTGGCGCGCACGATCGAGGAGCTGCTGGGGGCGGTGGAGCTCGACTTCGCCCACGTGCACGAGCCGTTCGCGCCGAGCGCGGCCAACGCGGCGCTGCGCCACTCGCGCGCGCTGAACGTGGGCTCCTTCCACGCGCCCACGGAGCGGTTGCTCTCCACGCTGCTTGGTAGGCGCTTCGTGGCGACGTTCTTCGGGCGGCTGGACGCCCGCACGGCGAGCCACGCCGAGACGGCGCGGCTGATGGAGCGCCATTTCCCCGCGGACTACCGGCTGGTGGCGCCGGCCGCCGAGTCCAATGGGCCTCCCGCGGGTGCGGACACGGCCCGCCCGGAGGCAGACGGCGCGGCGCGGAGTAGGGCCGACTCGTCTGCGACCGGGGAGCTCGCGGGCCGCACATGGGGCGCGGTGACGGACGACCTGGAGGAGCTCTACGGCGAGCTGGCGGGGCGGCGGCGCGACCCGGAGGGCGACCCCGCGCTGCGGCGGCGCCTGGCGCGCAGGCCGCTGATCGACGTGGACCTGCACATGCACACCGACCACTCCCACGACTGCGCGACTCCGGTGGAGGTGCTGCTGGCGAGCGCCCGCGAGCAGGGGCTGGGGGCGATCGCGGTGACCGACCACAACGAGATCTCGGGGGCCCTGGAGGCGCGCGAGCTGGCGGACAGATTCGGTCCCCACCCGCCCGTGAAGGTGGTGGTGGGGGAGGAGATCAAGACGGCTGCACAGGGTGAGGTGATCGGCCTGTTCATCGAGGAGCGGATCCCGCGGGGGCTGACGCTGGAGCAGACGGTCGCGGAGATCAGGCGCCAGGGGGGGTTGGTATACGTGCCGCACCCGTTCGACCGCCTGCACTCGGTCCCGGACTACGAGCACCTGCTCGGGGTGCTGGAGGAGGTGGACGCGATCGAGGTCTTCAACCCGCGGGTGGCGATCGGGGCGTTCAACGAAGAGGCGGCGCGCTTCGCGGCGAAGTACCGGATCGTGGCGGGAGCGGGCTCGGACTCGCACGTGGCCCAGGGGCTGGGCTCGGTGCGGGTGCGGATGCGCGACTTCGAGGGGCCGCAGGAGTTCCTGCAGTCCCTGCGCGACGCGGAGATCGTGACGCGCCCGCGGAGCCTGTTGTACGTGCAGGCGCTGAAGTTCCTGGAGACGAAGGCCACCCCGCCCTCCGCGCGGAGGGCCCGTCGCGCGCGCCGGGTGCGGCGGGCGCGGAGCGGCTAGTGGGCCTGCGCGTGATGGTCCACCGGAAACCCCAGTCAGAAGCCCAGGCTCCGGGCGGGCTTCCAGCCCTGATCCCCAATCCGGGCGGGCTTCCAGCCATGATCCCCGCCCAAGGCATGAGGGCCCACTAGCGCTGCCCTGGGCTGGAACGCAACCGAGGCTGGAGCGCAATACACGATGCAGCGCCAAGGACAAGGGGAGGCCCCGTCAAAACCAACGGCGTCCATGCCCGCGACCGACGACGAGATCCGCGAGAAGTACCTGGAGCGGGCGATCCGTGAGCTGAACACGCTGACGCGCGAGCTGCAGACGTGCCCGCACTGCCCGCGGGGCAACCTGATGCCGGTGCTCGGCTCGGGCCACCCGCAGGCGGACGTGATGCTGCTCAAGCACGCCCCGATGCCCTCGGAGATCGAGGAGGGGGTCGCCTTCTACGGTCGTTCGGGGGGGGCGCTGATGAAGTCGCTGAAGCGCCTGGCGATCGACCCGCTAGCGGTGTACGGGACGCTGTGCGTGAAGTGCCCCTTGGGGGACCCCTCGCTGGCGGAGCCGGAGTGCGTGGAGCGGGTGGTGCAGGAGCTCGCGATCGTGCAGCCGAAGATCGTGGTGGCGATGGGGCGGGAGGCGCTCACGACGCTGAACGACCTGCCGATCCCCCTCGCCCGGGAGCTGGAGCCGCGGGTGGGCGAGATCCAGCAGCTGACCCCGACGATCGACGCGCTGTACGTGCCCAACATCGACGAGTCGCTGGACGAGCAGGACGCCAAGCGCGAATTCTGGGAGGCGTTCAGGGCACTGGGCGAGTGGTGGGCGGCGCAGCCGCCGTATTAGATCGTGAGCACGATCTTGCCGAGCTTGCCGCCGGCGGCGAAGCGCTCGTAGGCGGTGGCGGCGGCGTCCAGCGTGAAGGTCTCCGCGACCGGGACGCTCAGAGCGCCGGTCTCGAACAGCGGCAGCGTCTCGCGCTCGAGGCGGCGCGCGGCGAGCGCCTTCTCCTCCAGCGGCCGGGCGCGCAGGGTGGAGCCGTGGATGCGGGCGCGCTTGCCCATCAGGGCGAGCAGGTTCAGCTCGGACTTGGCCCCGGCGGAGACCCCGATCACAACTATCCGCCCCCCCGTGGCGAGGGCGTTGAGGTTGGCGGGCAGGTTGGGGGCCCCGACGAGCTCGAGGACCACGTCGAAGGGACCGTGCTCGTCGAAGCCCTCGGGCGCAAGCGCCTCGGCGCCAAGCGCGGCGACGGGCGCACGCAGCCCCTCGTTGCGCACGGTGGCGCTCACACGCGCCCCGGCGGCGCGGGCGAGCTGGGTCGCGGCGGTGCCCACCCCGCCGGCCCCGCCATGCACGAGCAGGTGCTCGCCGGGACGCAGGTCGGCCTGGGCGAAGAGGGCGTCGTGGGCGGTGGTGAAGACCTCCGGCAGCCCCCCGGCGGCGGGCCAGTCCAAGGGGCCGGGTACGGGCATCAGCTGGCGCTCGTGGACGACGGCGAGCTCCGCCTGGCCACCACCCCCGACAATCGCCATCACGCGCTCCCCCACCTCGAAACGTGCCGCGCCCGGCCCAAGCGCCGCGACCTCGCCGGCAAGCTCCAGCCCGGGAATCTCCTGCGGAGATCCCGGGGGCGCGGGGTAGAGCCCACGCCGCTGCATCATGTCGGCGCCGTTGAGCCCCGCCGCGCGCACGCGCACAAGCACCTCCCCCGCCCCGGGCACGGGGTCGGGGTGTTGCTCGATCGAGATCTCCTGCTCGCGGATAGTGACGGCGCGCATCGAGCGGGAAGCCTACCTGGAGCCGCCTACCGACCGAGGCGGAGCGTAAAGGCCGGTTTTGTTGTTTGGATGAGGACCCCCACAAGGGGGGTCTGGGATGGGTCGGTTGGCACGGAGCCAAGCTGGTGAGGGCAACGCTCGGCAGCGGACGATCCCGAAAGATCACAACCGTCAACTCCGGCGCCGAAGTGTTCTCACGTGGCGCGCTCCAGCAGCGCCACGCACTCCACGTGGTGGGTCTGGGGAAACATGTCGACGGGTCGTACGCGGCGCAGGACCCAGCCTGCCTCGGCGAGCTGGGCGGCGTTGGGGGCGAGGGTGGTGGGGTTGCAGGAGATGTAGACGATCCGCCGGGGGGCGGCCTCGATGATGCGGCGGACCACTTTCTGGGAGAGGCCGGCGCGGGGGGGGTCGACGACGACCACGTCGGGGCGACCCGCGCGGGCCACGAGCTCGGGCAGGGCGAGGCGGGCGTCGCCGGCGAAGAAGTGGGCGTTGCGGATCTCGTTGCGCTGGGCGGCGGCGATCGCGTCGGCGACGGCCTGCTCGACGAGCTCGATCCCCCACACCTCGCCGGCGCGGGGGGCGAGCGCGAGGGCGATGGTGCCGATCCCGCAGTAGAGGTCGTAGACCCGCTCCCACCCCTCCAGGGCGGCGTACTCGGCGGCGATCCCGTAGAGGACCTCGGCCATCTCGGTGTTCGTCTGGAAGAAGGCCTCGGAGGAGATGCGCAGCTCGAGCTCCCCGAGGCGCTCGGGCAGCTCCGCGTCGCCCCACACGAGCTCGGTCTCCCCTCCGGCGGTGGTCTCGGCGAGCTGGCGCGATCGAGTCCACAGGACCCCCGAGAGGCGCTGCTCGCCGAGCTCG
>DATMPY010000141.1:0-5167 GCA_035566955.1 Solirubrobacteraceae bacterium
TAGGGACGACGCACCCGACGCGTGCAGCTCCACCCCCCCGAACGCGAACGGAAGACGCACCCCATCAAGCGGACTGTGCGCCCCCTCCCCACCCTCCTCGTCATTCAGGAGACCAACGCCCATCGTGTGAAACGCGCCGTCGAGCAGCGCAGGGTGCACACCGAAGGAGCCGGCCCGCTCCGACTCCCCGTCCGCGAGCGAGACCTCTGCGAAGACGTCCTCCCCACGCCGCCACAACGCCCGCAGGCCTTGAAACAGCGGCCCGTATTCAAACCCTCGCTCCGCCAAGCACCCGTACAGATCGTCCACGCCGACAGCCTCCGCTCCCGCCGGGGGCCACTCCCTGCTCAGCGACGCCACACGCTCCCCGCGCATCGCCTCCGCCCGACCGTCCACAGCTTCCTGCCCCGCGGGAGCCAGCACGCCGCCGGCGTGACGCGTCCACCGCTCCGCCGCCTCCGCGAGACCGCTCCCGCCCGCGCGCTCGGGACGGGAGTGGATGGCGAGCGAGCGCTGACCGGCGTCATCCGGCTCGCCCACCGACACCTGCAGCTGCGCCGACCCCCGCTCGGGCAGGACCAGCGGGGTCTCGAGCGCGAGCTCCTGCACCAGCTTGCACCCAACCTCCTCGCCGACGTGCAGCGCCAGCTCAAGGAAAGCCGTGCCCGGCAGCAGTACGGTTCCCCGCACCACATGGTCCGCCAGCCAAGGGTGACTCGCCAGCGAGATCCGGCCCGTGAACAGCGCGCCCTCGCCACCCGCCAAGGCGACCACCGCACCCAGCAGCGGATGCGCGGCCGAGACCTGGCCCAGCAAGCCGGCGTCGCCCGCCCTCCCCCGCGCCTGCAACCAGTGGCGATTGCGCTGGAAGGCGTAGGTGGGCAGCACCACCCGCCTGGCTTGCGAAGCGGAGAAGATCGCCGCCCACTCGACGCCCACACCCCGCACCCACAGCTCGCCGAGGGCGGCCATCAACGCCGTGGTCTCCGCGCGCCCCTCGCGCAACGCCGGCACCGCCACAACGGCGGCCTCGTGCGCCCCGAGGTCAACCCCGCTCCGGCTGGGGTCAACCCCGATCCGGCCGGTGTCAACCATGCTCCGGCTGGGGTCAACCTCGCTCCGGCCATCCCGCCCGAGCTCCCGCGCGTCCCCTAGACACTCCTGCGCCATCGCGCTCAGCACACCGTCCGGTCCCAGCTCCAAGAAGCTCCGCACTCCCTGAGCCGCCAGCCAGCGCACCCCATCCGCGAAGCGCACCGGCTCGCGCACGTGGCGCGCCCAGTACTCCGTGGTGCACAGCTCCTCAGCCGTGTGCACCGCGCCCGTCACGTTGGCGACGATCGGGATCCGCGGCTCGGCGAAGGACAGACCCGTGGCAACCCGGGCGAGCTCCTCGAGCATGCCCTCCATCCGCGGGGAGTGAAACGCGTGGCTGACCCGCAGGCGCTTGGTCTTGCGCCCACGCCCGCCCCACAGCTCGGCCAGCTCCAGAACCGCGCCCTCGTCACCCGAGAGCACGACCGAGCTGGGACCGTTGACCGCCGCGAGGGCAACTCGATCCTCGAAGCCCGCCAGCGTCTGCACCGCCTCCTGCTCGGAGGCCTGGATCGAAACCATCGCGCCGCCCGCCGGCAACGCCCCCATCAGCCGCCCCCGGGCGGCGACCAGCGCGCACGCGTCTTGCAGGGACAGCACCCCCGCCACATGCGCGGCGCTGAGCTCCCCGATCGAGTGGCCCATCAGGAAGGCCGGACGCACGCCCAGGGACCACATCAGCCGAAACAGCGCCACCTCCAGCGCGAACAGACCGGCCTGCGTAAACGCCGTCCGATCCAGCAACTGCCCAGCAGAGTCCGCCACTCCAAAGATCACGTCGCGCAGCGAACGCCCCAGGTGAACGTCGAGCGCCGCACATAGCTCATCCAACGCACTCGCAAAGACAGGGAATACCCGGTAGAGCTCCCGACCCATGCCCACCCGCTGCGCGCCCTGGCCGGTGAACAGGAACGCAAGCCCGCCATCCGCAAGCGAACCGTCACCCACAGAGCCCACCACCGCATCGGTCGCGGGCTCGCCTCGCGCCAGCCCGCCAAGACCTTCCAGGAGCCCCTCGCGCCTCCCACCCAACACCACCGCACGGTGTTCCAGCTCCGCGCGGTGCGTCAGCGTGAAGCCGACATTGCGCACGTCGAGCTTCGGCGCAGCCTCGACATGTCCGAGCAGCCGCTTGGCCTGCATCCGCAGAGCCCGCTCGCTCTTCGCGGAGAGGACCCACGGCAGGACACCAACATCGAGTGCCCCAACGGGAGCGTCCTCCCCGTCGACGGCGTCCTTGCCGTCAACCGCATCCTCCCCATCCATCGCATCCCCAGTCAGCGCATTCCCGCCAAAGGCATCCCCGTCAAGCGCATCCCCGTCAAGCGCATCCCCGTCAAGCGCATCCTCGCTACCAACCACATCCCCTCCCCTCCGCGCCTCCTCGAGGATCACGTGCGCGTTGGTGCCCGAGATCCCAAACGAGGAGACCCCCGCCCTGCGCGCCTCGCCGTTGCGCTCCCACGGCAGCGACTCGCGCACCAGCGAAACCGCCCCCGCCGACCAATCCACGTGACTGGAGGGCTCGTCCACGTGCAGCGTCTTTGGCAACAGCCCGCGCTGGAGGGCCATAACCATCTTGATCACCCCAGCCACACCAGCCGCCGCCTGTGTGTGGCCGATATTCGACTTGATCGACCCCAGCCACAGCGGCCGGCCCTCAACGCGATCCTGCCCATAGCTCGCGAGCAACGCCTGCGCCTCGATCGGGTCACCCAGTGTGGTGCCCGTGCCGTGCGCCTCCACTGCGTCGACCTGGCCGGGCGACAGCCGCGCATTGGCCAACGCCTGCGCTATCACCCGCTGCTGAGCAGGGCCGTTGGGGGCCGTCAAACCATTGCTCGCGCCGTCCTGGTTCACCGCGCTGCCCTTGACCAGGGCGAGCACGCGATGGCCGTTGCGCTCGGCCTCCGACAGGCGCTCCAGCAACAGCACCCCCACGCCCTCAGACCAGCCGGTGCCATCGGCCGCCTCGGCGAAGGACTTGCACCGGCCATCGGGGGCAAGGCCGCGTTGGCGCGAGAACTCGATGAACAGCGACGGCGTGGACATCACCGTCACCCCGCCCACCAGCGCCAGCGAGCACTCTCCGCCACGCAACGACTGGCACGCCCAATGCAGCGCCACCAACGACGAGGAGCAGGCCGTATCGACCGACACCGCCGGGCCCTCGAAACCGAACGTGTATGCCACCCGACCCGACAGCACGCTGCCCGCGCTGCCCGTGCCCAGGTAGCCCTCGAGCTCGCCGAACTCCCCTGAGGCCAACTGCACGTCCGCGCCGTAATCGTGGTAGGCGACCCCCGCAAAAACCCCCGTCTGGCTGCCCCGCAGCGAGAGCGGGTCCACGCCTGCGTCTTCGAGCGCCTCCCACGCGGCTTCCAGCAACAGCCGCTGCTGCGGGTCCATCGCCAGCGCCTCGCGCGAGCTGATGCCGAAGAAGGCCTCGTCGAACTCGCCCGCGTCGTATAGAAAGCCCCCCTCGCGCACGTAGCTCGTGCCCGGCTGCTCGGGGGCCGGGTCATAGAGATCCTCCAGGTCCCACCCGCGATCGCCCGGAAAGCCACCGATCGCGTCGGCGCCCGACGCCACCAGGCGCCACAGCTCCTCGGGCGAGCGCACCCCACCCGGGTAGCGGCAGCTCATCCCCACGATCGCGATCGGCTCATCGCTGTGCGAGGGGACGCGGCTGGGGATCCGCGCGTCGTGCGCAGTGCCCTCCACCGCTCTGCGCAGGTATCTCGCCACCGCCAGCGGCGTCGGGTGATCGAAGATCAACGTCGAGGGCAGGGTCAAGCCCGTCGCCTGATGCAGGCGGTTTCTGAGCTCGATCGCCCCCAGGGAGTCGAAGCCAAGCTCCTTGAACGCCCGCCGCGCGTCGATCGCCTCCGCCGACTCGTGCCCGAGCACCGCCGACACATGGCCCCGAACCAGCTCCAGCACGATCGCGTCCCACTCCGACTCCGGCGCACCCGCCAGCCTCCTCGCCAGCGAGCCCTCCGCGTCGGCTCCCCGCGCCGGCACCTCGATCAGGCCGTGCATGAGTGCCGGCAACACCCCCGCCTCGCCCTGGGCGCGCAGCGCGACGGTATCCAGGCGCATGGGCAGGAGCAGCGGTTTCTCCGCCACGCGGGCAACGTCGATCAGCTCGAGACCCTGCTCGTCCGATAGCGGGATCATGCCCAGGCGCGCCAGCCGCGCACGGTCGGTCTCGCTCAGCGCACCCGTCATACCGGTGGCGCGATCCCACGCCCCAAAGGCCAGCGCGAGACCGGGCAGGCTCATGGCACGGCGGTGATGCGCCAGCGCATCCAGGAACGCGTTCGCCGCCGCGTAATTACCCTGGCCCGCGCTGCCCAGCGTGGCCGCCGCCGAGGAGAAGAGGATGAACTCGGCCAGCTCCATCTCCTCCGTCAGCTTGTGCAGGTTGATGGCCGCGTCGACCTTCGGGCGCATGACCCGGGCGAGGCGCTCGCCGTCGAGCGCCTCGATCACCCCATCGTCGAGCACACCCGCCGCGTGCACGACCACCGTCAGCGGGTACTCCTCGGGGATCGACGCGATCAGCTCCCCCAGCTGCGCCTCCTGCGAGACATCGCACGCCGCGATCCGCGCCTTGCAGCCAAGCTCCTCCAGCGCCGCCTCGAGCTCCCGGGCGCCATCCGCCGCAGGGCCCCGGCGGCTCACCAGCAGAAGATGCCGCGCGCCGTGTCTTGTTGCCAGATCCAACGCCAGCGTCGCCCCCAGGCCACCCGTGCCGCCAGTGATCAGCACCGTGCCCTCTGGGTCGAGCTGCCCGCGAGCGGATGGCTCGATACCGGACGTGGCCGCCGTCGATATCCCGCCCTCCCACGCGCCAACTACCGACCTGCTCAGGCGCGCGAGCCGAGGGACATTGAGAGCGCCTCGCCTGAGCGCAACCTCTGGCTCACCTTCCAGCAACGCGCCCCAGAGCGAGTCACGCGTGGTCTCGCTCCCGTCCGTGTCGAGGAGCGCGAAGCGATCCGGGTGCTCGGAGTGGGCGCTGCGCAGCAGACCCACGAGCGCCGCCTGCGTGAGGTTCGGCGCCTCC
>DATMPY010000142.1:0-4859 GCA_035566955.1 Solirubrobacteraceae bacterium
GCTCGACCCAACACCCCTCCCTGGCCCAACCGGACGCCTGCCCTAGCTCGACCCAACACCCGCCCCGGCTCAACCCAACACCCGCCCCCGGCTCAACCCAATGCCCGGCTTGACCGTCGACGCCCCGTCCTGTCCTTGCGCTACAACGTGCCGGATGCCCGCCCTGCCCCCTCGGTCGGGCGCCGCCACGCCCCCACCGTCAGGCGCCGCCCGTCCTCCACAACCCGGCCCCAACCGAGCCCGGTATCGCCGCCGCCGCGGTGGCGCGGCGCTCGCGCTGGTGGCGATCATTGCGTTGGCGATCGGGGCCGCCCACTCGCGCGGCGGCACCGGCCCTCACCGTGTCCCCCGGACCCCGCGCCCCGCGGCGGCGGCGAAGCAAGGCCGCGCGGGGCGACCGCGGACGCGGCGGAGAACCCAGCGGAGAGCCGAAGAACAGGCAATCGACCGTGTTCTCGCCTACACCCCGGCCATCACCGAAGGGGGTCACACCGGACACGAGCTCGCGCTCACCTTCGATGACGGCCCCGGCCCCTACACCGCTCAGTTTGTGCACGTCCTCGACTCGCTCCACGTCAAAGCCACCTTCTTCGCGATCGGCGAGGAGGAGCGCTGGTTCTCGGCCGGCACCCTCGCCGAGCTGCGCTCCGGGGACGTGGTGGGTGACCACACCGAGACGCACCCGATGATGGCGCGGCTCTCCGCCCACGCCCAGCACGAAGACCTGTTCGAACAGATCCTCCGCATCCAGCTGCTCGACGGGCCCACCCCGCAGCTCTTCCGCCCGCCCTACGGTTCGTTCGACGCGACCACCTTTCGGCAGCTGCGCGCGCTGCACCTGTTGATGGTGCTGTGGTCCGACGATACCTCCGACTATGCCCTTCCCGGGGTCGCGGCGATCGTGCAGCGCGCCCTCGCGGGCGCCCACCCGGGGGCGATCGTCCTCATGCACGACGGCGGCGGCAACCGCTCCGAGACGCTCGCCGCCCTGCCCGCGATCGTCCGCGGCCTGCGCCGCAAAGGCCTCGAACCGGTGACGGTTCCCCGGCTGATGCTCGACGACCCCCCGCCCCGGGGGCTGCCGATCCCCACGAGCCTCGCGGGAGACTGATCGGCAGGCGCCTCCCTACGTTATGAAAATTTGAAGTTGCGTATAACGATCGTTATACGCAGTTTGAAAAAAATATATTCACCTCTACCCACCCGCCGTGGATGCACCATGAAAAAACGAGCTGCGTATAACATTAGTCAGACGCAACTTGAAAAAAACATATCCACCCCGACAAACCTCCGCCACGGGGGGCGGGGCCGGCCCGCGGCCGGCCGATCCTCGCGAGCCTCGCGGGAGGCTAACTAACCCCCCAACTGCACCGTCTTGACGACCAATAACGCCACCGCGACCACGAGGTAGCCCCGCAGCAACAGCATCGCGGCGCGGCGGCCGGGCGACCATACGGGGCGCTCCAACAGCGCCAGCGGAGGCATCGTCCAGGCCTGGCGGCGCTCCTTCGAGACGCCCCTGCCCTCCCCGTGCCCAGACACACCGCCGCCTCCCCCACCCCCCGTCAGCACCACCCGCGCGCCCGCGGGAGCGCGGCGCGCGAACACGTAGGCGCCCATCGCCGCCAGCGTCACCCCCAGCACTAGCGAGAGGTACACGAACAGCTGGGTCACATCCACCCGGGGGAAGGCGGTGGTCGTGACCAGCACCAGCGAGAGCTCCACGAGCACGCCGATGATCACGGCCGCGAGCGCGTTCAGCCAGGGGGCGTTCACCCATGGACCCAGCACCTCGCGGTCGTTGCAGAGCAGCAGCAGAAACACGGTCGCGCTCGGCAGCAGCACTCCCGCGAGCGCCTGCACGGAGGTGGTGATCAGCCCCAGCGGCGCCCCCGGCAGCAGCACGATCCCCGCTGCCGCGCACACCATCAGGGCGAACGTCGCGTAGAACAGCTTGGCGTCGCGGATCCCCCGGTGCAGGGAGTGGCTGGCCCCGAACACGTCTCCGAACGCATAGGAGGTCGCGAGCGTCACCGCGGCGGCCCCGATCAGCGAGGCGTTGAGCAGCACGATCGCAAAGCACGCCCCCGCGGCGGGGCCCACGTAGGTGCGCAGCGCGGAGGCCACCGTGCCCGCGTCCCCGAAGCTCCCCGCCGCGGGGGTGCCCGCGAACGCGAACGCCGCCACCGAGAGGATCGCCCCCGCCCCGATTACCACCACGAACGCCCCGATCACGGTGTCCGCGCGCTCGTAGTTGATCCACCGAGGGGTGATCCGCTTGTCGATGATGTTCGACTGCTGGAAGAACAGCTGCCACGGCGCCACGGTGGTGCCCACGATCGCGATGATCAGCAGCACCGCCGTCGAGCTCGCGCCGCCCTGGATCGAGGGCATGACGGTGTCGTGCGCGATCGTGGCGAAGTCAGGGTGGACCAGCACCAGCAGCGGGATCACGAGGAAGTTGGCGATCACGAACACGTACATGAACCGCTCCCAGCTGCGGAAGCTGCCCGTGGCGGTGATCGCGATCAGGGTCAGCGCGGCGGCGGGCACCGCGACGTACTTATTTACGCCGAAGTACCCCAGCGCGAGGCTCACCCCGATGAACTCGGTCACGATCGTCAGGAAGTTCAGGACGAACAGGTCCCCCACCGAGAACCACCCCCAGAAGCGCCCGAAGCGCTCGTTGATCAGCCGCGCGTGCCCCACCCCCGTGACCGCGCCCAGGCGGATCACCATCTCCTGGTTGACGATCAGCACAGGGATCAGCAGCACCAGCACCCACAGCAGGCTCGTCCCGTAGTTCTGCCCCGCCTGGGCGTACGTGGACACGCCCCCCGCGTCGTTGTCCCCGACCATCACGATCAACCCGGGGCCCATGATCGCCAGCAGCGCCATCGCCCGCGAGCGCCAGTCGTGGCGCGCCCCCGTGTCCCCCATCCGGATCGTCCCGAGTGCCCCGCGGATGTCGCCGATGTGGGCCGGGTCGAGGACCGGCGGCACGCCCTCGTGCACGGGCGCCCGCGACTGCGCGTGCAGCTTGGACTCATCCAGCGTCGTCGGGTTCTCGGCCATCTCGGTCACCTCCTTTCCTTCCCTACGGGGACACGTCGAATCCTCGCGCGCGAGCGCAGACGCGATCCCGGGAGAGGCGACCTAGGCCTACAGGAACGGGCCCGACGAGCGCGCGAGCGGCTGGGTACTTCGCGGCTGTTCTCGATCCATCCCAGCCTCCTTTCCGCGCATCGTGTAAAGGCCTCGCTCGGGGCTCAGGGTAGCACCGGCACGCCCAGACGACATCCGGACTCAAGCAAGAAACCAAGTCGGATAGTTTCCTCACAATGCCCTATCGCAGCATGGTCACTGCGGCGGCCTTCCCGCTTGACCCGGCCAGCCTTGCCCGGATCAACAAGGCCGGGAGAAGTCTCGCTGCGCTTCGCACAGCGGCAATCGACGGCGAAGTTGACCTTGATGCCATGACCAGGGAGGAAAAGGAGCCCATCAACAGGGAAGTCGAGTTACTCGAGGGCTGGCGCGAGCGGCACGCCGGCCGTTGCGCAACACGAACGCGAACCTCCGCCACTACCGCAAAAGCGACGGTCACCGAGTTCGACGACTACGACGCCGCGCTCTCCGCCTACGAGAGCATCGAGATGCGGAACCTGAGCAGGAACGATCTCGACATCGTCCTTCTGGGCGCCGATTCGCTCGAGACCATCGAAAAGACACACGCCAGCTACTTCGCCACCACCGAGGGCGGCTTCGAGCAGTTCCTCGGCGATCTACTGACGAACGTCTGACAGCCCACTCGGTTCGAGCCCCGCCGCGGGGCAGGACGCCCCGCGCCCACCACCCTGGTAATCGCACCCCGCTGCGCGGATGCGACCCAAAGCCACACCCCAAAACCCCACCCGCTCGTGGTCTCAGTCGCGGACCAGTCCGAAGCGCCTGCGCCAGCCCGCGGGCAGCGTTCGCTCGAGCACGTCGTCCACCGTTATGACGCCCACGAGCCGCCCCGCCTCGTCGACCACGGGGAGCATCGCGAGGTTGTAGTCGGTCATCGTGCGCGCCACCTCCGGGAGGTCGGCGTCGGTGTGTACCGACTCGGGCTCGGGCTCGCCGACCTCCGACAGGCCCGCCCCCTCGGGGGAGCGCAGCAGGGTGACGATCGCCGCCGAGCCCGCGAGGGCGCCGCCCGGGTCGTGCATGTACACGGTGCTCAGCATCCCCGGGGCGATCGGGCTCGCACGCACGGCCCCGAGCGCATCCCCCACGGTGGCGTCGAGCGCGAGCTCGATGAAGTCCGGGCTCATCATCCCCCCCGCCGTCTCCGGGTTGTACTCCATCAGCGTTTCGATCCGCCGCCGCCCCGCCACGGGCAGCAGCGCGAGGATGCGGCCCCTGCGCTCCTGGTCCATCTCCCCGATCAGGTCCACCGCGTCGTCGGGCGCCATCCGCGCGATCACCGCCGCCACCTGCGCGTCCGGGCGCTCGGAGATGAACTCCAGCTGATGGTGCTCGTCGAGCTCCTCGAACACATCCGCCTCCAGCTCCCGGTCCTGGCCCACCGCCTCGATCAGCTCCTCCCCCTCCTCGTGCGAGGCCGCCTCCACCAAGTCCGCGATCTCCGCCGGGTGCAGGTTGGCGAGCTTGCGGTGGGAGAACCGCAGGCGCGCGCTCGGCACGTGCCCCACGAACGGCTCCATGTCCGACCAGTCCAGGAACGGCCTGTCTCCCACCAGCCCCTTCAGCGGCCGCGGCAGCGCCCTGCGCAGCTGCGCCCGCACGCTCGGGTCCACCCCCACCACCCGCCACCACCCCTCGATGCACGCCAGCTCGATCTCGTGCGCGCTCACCAA
>DATMPY010000143.1:0-7810 GCA_035566955.1 Solirubrobacteraceae bacterium
GAGCCCTCCGGGCCAGGGGGCGGCACCCCCGCCCCGGGCGTTGGGGGCAGCAGCGAAGGCCAGGGCGGGGAAGGCGGAGGTTCCGGGGAAGGCGCGGGGAACGGCGGCGCGGGGAATGGCGATGCGGGCAACGGCGGTGCGGGAGTCGGCGGCGGGGGTGAACAGTGAGCGCGGCGGAGATCGCGGGGCGCTATCAGCTGGAGAGCCGGCTGGGGTTCGGGGGGATGTCCACGGTGCACCTGGCGTTCGACCGGCGCCTGGAGCGCCAGGTGGCGGTCAAGCTGCTCGCGGAGCACCTCGCGGAGGACCCCACGTTCGTCTCCCGCTTCCAGCGCGAGGCCCAGGCGGCGGCGCGGCTGGTGCACCCCAACATCGTGCAGGTGTTCGACTCCGGGCTGGACGAGCACACGGGCCAGCATTTCATCGTGATGGAGTACATCGAGGGGCACTCCTGCGCGGAGATCCTGCGCGACCACGGGTGGGTGGAGGTGCCGGAGGGGGTGTCGATCGTGGAACAGGCGTGCGAGGGCCTGCACTACGCCCACCGCCACGGGGTGGTGCACCGGGACGTCAAGCCCGGCAACCTCCTGCGCTCGCGGGAGGGCGTAGTGAAGCTGGCGGACTTCGGGATCGCCAAGGCGACCGAGCAGTCGAGCATCACCCAGGTGGGCTCGGTGCTGGGCACCGCCGCGTACCTCGCCCCCGAGCAGGCCCGCGGCGAGGAGGCGGGGCCCTCCGCGGACCTCTACGCGCTGGGGGTGGTGGCCTACCAACTGGTCTCGGGGCGCCTCCCCTACGAGGCCGCGTCGCTCACGGAGCTTGCCCTCAAGCAGCAGCAGGAGGAGCCCCCGATGCTTGACACCCTCGTGGCCGCCGTGGGCCCCGAGCTGGCGGACGCGGTGGCGATCGCCCTCGCCCTCGACCCCCGCGAGCGCTACCGCAACGCGCGCGAGATGGGTCACGCGGTGAGCGATGCCGAGCACGGGATCTCCCCCGCGGGCCACCTCGCCGCCGGCGCGGGCGGACCGGCGGCCGGTGCGGGCGGACTCGTGGCCGGTGCGGGCGATCGCTCGGCCGGGGCGGGCGGTCCCGCGGTGGGGGCGGGCGGTCGAGCTGGCGGTGCAAGCGCCTCCCCGGCGGGCGCGCGGGCCCGCCACGCCACCGCGGCCACCAGCCTGCTGGCCGCGGGGACCGCGGGCCGGGACCGGGGGAGGTACGACCGAGGGGCACCAGCCCGCGGCGGCGGCGTGGTCCCCCGCCAGCCCCGGCCCGGGCCGGTGGGAGCGGATCCCCGGCGCGCGGAACCGGTCGCGGCGGCGACCCCACGGCGGCGCGGCTCGGCGGGCCGGCGCATCTTCGGCGCGCTGTTCGCCCTGCTGCTGATCGTGGTGGCGATCGTCGCCATCGTGATCTCCTCGGCCCCCATCACCACCAAGATCACGCTGCGCAGAGTCGTGTACAACGACGTCGAAAAGACCTCCAGCGCGCTGCAGCAGCTGGTCGAAGAAAACGTCAAATAGCAGGCGAAAGGCCCGCCTCATGAGAGCCAAGGCCCGCTGGCGCGGGCCTTGGCTGGGCAACCGTCACTCGTTCTTGCAGACTAGCGTCTCGCCCGGCGCGGCCCCCGCGCGCAGGGCGGCGGCCACCTCGGGCAGGCGTCCCTGGAGGATGGCCCGGCGGAGGTCGGCCATGAGGCGGGCGAGGAAGGTGAGGTTGTGGTGGGTGAGCAGGCGCATCCCGGTGAGCTCGCCGGCGCGGGCAAGGTAGGCGAGGTAGGCACGGGAGAGACCCTGGGCGCAGGCGGGGCAGGGGCAGCCCTCGATCAGCGGCTCGGGGGCCTCGCGGAGGGGGCTCTTGAGGAGATCGAGGCGCCAGCGGCGGGCGGGGTCGGGGACGAGCGCGGTGCCGTGGCGGCCGAGGCGGGTGGGCATGGCGCAGTCGAAGGTGTCGATCCCCAGCTGGACCCCGGCGATCAGGTCGTCCACCTCGCCGATCCCGAGGAGGTGGCGAGGCAAGCCCTCGCGCTCCCCGCCGAGCTCGCGGGTGGCGTGGGCGACGACCTCGTACATCTGCGCCTTGTCCGCCCCCAGGGAGCCGCCGATGGCGACCCCGTGGCAGCCGCTGTCGGCGACGACGCGGGCAGAGGCGCGGCGCAAGTCCTCGTGCACGCCCCCCTGCACGATCCCGTACACCAGCTGGCCCGGCGGCCCGTGCTCGTGGTGCCACGCCAGGCAGCGGCGCAGCCAGCGGTGGGTGCGCTCGGTGGAGCGCTCGGTGTAGGCGCGGTCCACGTGGAAGGGGGTGCACTCGTCGAAGGCGAGGGCGATGTCGGAGCCCAGGGCGGCCTGCACGGCCATGGAGCGCTCGGGGGAGAGGAAGCGCTCGCGCCCGTCGACGTAGGAGCGGAAGCGCACCCCGTCCTCCTCGATCGCGAGGATCGCCCCCTGGCGCTCGCCGCGCTCCCCTCCGGCGCCGCTGGCCCCACGAGCACCACCCTCACCGCGAGCCCCTCCCTCACCACGAGCACCACCCTCATCACGAGCACCCTCACCGCGAGCCCCACCCCCACCGCGAGCGCGACCCTTCCCGCGGCTGCGGGGTGAGCGGGACTTGATCTCGTCGGCAACGGTGCCGTGGCCCATGGAGAAGACCTGAAACCCGCCGGAGTCGGTGATGATGGGCCGCTCCCAGCCCATGAAGCGGTGCAGGCCCCCGAGGCGCTCGATCAGCTCGGGGCCGGGGCTGAGCAGCAGGTGGAAGGTGTTGCCGAGCACCATCTCGTACCCCACGCCGGCGACCTCCTCGGGCAGGAGCCCTTTGACGGTGGCCTTCGTGGCGAGCGGGACGAAGGCGGGGGTGTGAACATCCCCGTGGGCGGTGCGCAGGGTCCCAGCACGCGCAAGGGATGTCCCGTCGCGGCCCTCGATTGTGAGTGCGGCCACGGCGGCATCCTAGAGTGACCACAGTGCTGGCCTCGCTGATCGACGTCAACCACCTGGTGGAAGTGTCGGGGTACCCGATCCTGTTCGTGCTGGTGATGGCGGAGTCGGGCGGGGTCCCGGTGCCGGGGGAGACGGCGCTGATCGTGGGGTCGGTGCTGGCGAGCCAGGGCAAGATGCACATCGAGCTGGTGATCGCGGTGGCGGCGCTGGCGGCGATCGTGGGGGACAACATCGGCTACCAGATCGGCCGCAAGGGCGGTCGCTGGCTGCTGGAGCGTCCGGGCCGGTTGCACCGTCAGCGCCTGGCGGTGCTTGCGATGGGGGAGCCGTTCTTCGAGCGGCACGGCCCCAAGGCGGTGTTCTTCGGGCGCTTCATCCTCGGCATGCGGACCTGGGCCTCGTGGCTGGCGGGAGCCAACCACATGCGGTGGCGCACGTTCTTCCTGTGGAACGCCCTGGGTGGGATCTGTTGGGCGACGGGGGTGGGGCTGATCGCCTACCTCGTGGGGCGCTCGGCGGACAACGCGATCACAACGTTCGGGATCTACGGGCTGGTGGCCGTGGTGGTGGCGCTGGGCGGGGGCTTTCTGCTGCACATGCGCCACCGCCGCCGCCAGCGCGTCGAGGAGGAGGCCGAGGTGATGATGCACCACCGTGGAGCAGGGGAGGAGAGCAAACCGGCGGGGACTCCACGGAGGGTCGAGGGGGGCACGCCCGTGGACGGTCAACGGACAGTTGACGAGCCCGCTGCGCGGTCCGCGGGTGGCGAGCGGGGGGCCTGAGTAGAAGTATTAAAAAAACAAGTTGCGTAAAGCCATGGTTATACGCGACGCGAAAAGGACATATTCAACTCTCGACACCCCCGCCCGCCCGATGCGCTTGGACACGACCCCGCGGGCATCACACCGCGCAGACCAGACATCCCTCCGCGACAATGTAAGAGGAGCCTGGGTCTCAATATCAAAAAAACGAGTTGCGTAGAGCCATGGTTATACGCAGCGCGAAAAGAGCATATTCAACTCTCGGCGGAACGGAACCAGCAGCCCCGTCAGCTGCGACGGACCATCAGCTCTCTGCGGACCGGCAGCCCCCACAGGGGGCGATGCGCTCCCACAGCTCGGCAAGCGCGCTGAGCTCGGCCTCGGAGAAGCGCGAAAAAAATTGCTCGCGCACGACGGCGAGGTGGGTGCCGCGGGCGGCGCAGAGCCGTTCGCGTCCGAGCTCGGTGAGGCAGGCGTAGGCGCCACGGGCGTCGTGTTCGCAGGAGCAGCGCTCGAGCAGCCCATCCTTTTCGAGCCGGTCAGCCAGCCGGGTGAGCCCGCTGCGGGAGAGCTGGGCGTGCTCGGCGAGGTCGCACATGCGCATGCGTCCCCCGGGGGACTCGGCGAGGTGGTGCAGGACCTCGTAGGTGCTGAGGGGCAATCCGTGGGTGCGCTCGAGCTCGGCGTCGACGCGCTTGGCCAGCGAGGCGTGGGCGCGCTTGAGCCCACGCCAGGCGCGGAGCTCGCCCTCGCTGAGCGTCTGCCCCGCCTCGGCGGGCGCCTCCTTGGCTCCGCCGAGCTGCCCTGCTTCGGCGGGCGCCTCCTTGACCTCCCCGAGCGTCCTCTCGCCGACGAGGATTCCCTGCGGGGGAGCTTCGATCTCGATGGCGGTCGCTGTTGCCATAACGCTCGGTGCGGACATGATGCTGACCCTCTCTGCTCAGTCGAACATAGCAGCGAGTTGCCCTCAATCTGGATGGCCAGCACCACGAGTGGTGCGCCAGACAGACCACATCATGAGCGGCTGGAGGGGCAGGCGCGCATACAGGGCCCAGCGGGGGATGCGGGGGAAATCGTGGGGATTGCGGGCCATGTGGAGGTTGGCGGGGAAGACGGCGGCGAGCAGCGCGATCAGCCCGAAACCGGCGAGGCGGCGAGTGCGGGGCAGCAGCACGCCGAGCCCGCCGGCGATCTCGGCGAGGCCGCTGACGGTGACCAGCGCGGCGCGAGTTGGCGGGTCTCCCAGCCACGGGGGCACGATCTGGCGGTAGGGGCGGGGCATCACGAAGTGGTTGGCCCCGGCGCCGATGAAGATCAACCCCAGCCGCCTGGCGCGGCGACGTTTGCGGTGGCCAGCCTCGGGGTCCGCGATGCTCGCGGTCGACTGCTCGTTCGTCATGTGTGTTCAGTTCCTTTCAGGTGGCCCCGCCGGACCGGAGGATGAGGGAGCTGCCGGACATCTCCTCGGGCTGGGGGATGCCAAGCAGGGCGAGGATCGTGGGGGCGACGTCGGCGAGGATGCCCTCACGCTGCAGGAGCCGCAGTCCGGGGAGGGTGAGGATGAGGGGCACGGGGTTGGAGGTGTGGGCGGTGTTGGGGGAGCCGTCGGGCTGAAGCATGTACTCGGCGTTGCCGTGATCGGCGGTGACAAGGCAGACCCCGCCGGCGTCGAGCACGGCGCGAACAACCTCCCCGAGGCACCCGTCGACGGTCTCGATGGCGCGCACGGCGGCGGGGATGACGCCGGTGTGGCCGACCATGTCGGGGTTGGCGAAGTTGAGCACGGCGAACCGAAACCCGTCCTCCCGGTGGCGGCGGAAGGCCTCCAGGAACATGTCGGTGGTCTCGCGGGCACTCATGTCGGGGGCGAGGTCGTAGGTGGGGACGTCGCGGGGGGAGGGAGCCAGGGCGCGCTCTTCGCCGCGGTGGGGGGCCTCCTCGCCGCCGTTGAAGAAGTAGGTGACGTGGGCGTACTTCTCGGTCTCGGCGACGTGCAGCTGGGGGGCTTGGGCGCGTTCGAGCACGGCGGCGAGGGTCACGGCGGGGCGTTGGGGGGGAAAGGCGATGGGGTACTCCCAATCTTCCTCGTACTGGGTGAGGGTGGTGTACTGCTCGACGGGCTCGATCCCGCGGCGGCCCTCCCAGCCGGGGAGCTCCTCGTCGCCCTCCCCGAACAGGGGCTCGGCGAGGGCACGGGTGATCTCGCGCACGCGGTCGGGGCGGAAGTTGAAGCAGAGCACGGAGTCCCAGGGGCGGATGTAGCCCTCTTCGCCGACGGAGGTGGGGGCGATGAACTCGTCGGTCTCACCGCGCTCGTAGGCCTCCCGTACGGCCTGCACCCCGGTGGCGGCGTGCTGGGGGGCGCGGCCGTGGACGAGCAGGTCGTAGGCGGCCTGGATGCGCTCCCAGCGGCGGTCGCGGTCCATGGCGTACCAGCGGCCGACCACGGAGGCGACGCGCACCCGCCCGCGGGCGCCGGGGGGCCAGAGCGCGCACCACTCCTCGATGAGGCCGACGTGGTCGACCCCGGAGTGCGGGGGGGTGTCGCGGCCGTCGGTGAAGCAGTGGATCACGAGGTCGCGGACGGCGAGGCGCCCGGCGAGCTCGACGATGGCCTGGAGGTGGCGGAGGCTGGAGTGCACGCCGCCGTCGGAGACGAGGCCGATCAGGTGGACGCGCTCGGAGCAGGTGAGGGCATGGGTGATGGCGGGGTTCTCGCTCAGGACCCCGTCGAGGACGGCGTCGTCGATGCGGGTGAGGTCCTGGCGCACGACGGAGCCGGCGCCGAGGTTGAGGTGGCCGACCTCGGAGTTGCCCATCTGCCCCTCGGGCAGCCCCACGGCGCGCCCGGAGGCGGTGAGTGTGGTGTGGGGGTATGTCTCCCAGAGCTCGTCGAACACGGGGGTGGCGGCGAGCGAGACGGCGTTGCCGGGCCCAGGGGGGGCGAGGCCCCACCCGTCGAGCACCACCAGACAGGCGCAGGGCACGGGGAGGGTTCGAGGAGCCTCGCTCAAGGGCCTACCGGAGCTCTGATTGAAGAGGGGCCCGGCCTGCCAGCATCAAGCCGATTGCGCCACACCCCTCTAGGTGTTTTTTTGGGGATCGTCCGCGCGGCGCAGCTGGCGCCCGGGGGGGCGGGCGGCGGGGCTTCCTGCCCCGCGGCGGCGCGTTGAGCGTCTCCCGCGCGGGAGAGGGGGGGACGTGCAAGCGAAACATCATGGGGCGGCCTGCACGATCTTGGCGAACGGGGCGGCATCCAGGGAGGCGCCGCCGACGAGTGCCCCGTCGACGTCGGGGAGGGCGAGCAGGGCGGGGGCGTTGTCGGGGTTGACGGAGCCCCCGTAGAGGATCCGCACGCGCTCGCCCACCTCGGGGCCGGCGCGGTCGGCGATCAGGGCGCGGATGAAGGCGATCGCGTCCTGGGCCTGCTCGGGGGTGGCGGTCTGCCCGGTGCCGATCGCCCAGATCGGCTCGTAGGCGATGGCCACCTCGGGCAGCTGCTCGTCGGAGAGGCCGGCGAGGTCATCGCGGACCTGCTGGCGGAGCTTGCGCTCGGTGTCGCCGGCGGCGCGCTCGGACTCGCTCTCGCCGACGCAGAGGATCGGGTGCAGGCCGGCGGCGAGCGCGGCGGGAACCTTCAGGGCAAGCGCGCGGTCGCTCTCGCCGAACAGGGCGCGGCGCTCGGAGTGGCCGAGCACCACCCCGTGCACGCCCGCCTCGGCGAGCATCGGCGGGGAGACCTCCCCGGTGAAGGCGCCCTCGGGCTCGTGGTGCATGTTCTGGGCGTACACCTCCACGCGGGAGCCGCGGGCGGAGTCGACCATCGCGCGCAGGTCGGTGAAGGGGACGCAGATACCCACGTCCACGCCGCTGACGGCGCCGAGCAGGGGCAGCAGGGCCTGGATGTACTGCTCGGCCTGGGCTTCGGTCTTGTACATCTTCCAGTTGCCCGCGATCAGGGGAGTGCGAGCCATCACCCGCCTCCCCGCCACGGCCAACGCACAAACGGGAGACCATGCCCAGCGGAGCGCCGGCCATCACCCGCCTCCCCGCCACGACCAACGCACAAACGGGAGACCATGCCCAGCGGAGCGCCGGCCATCACCC
>DATMPY010000144.1:0-8758 GCA_035566955.1 Solirubrobacteraceae bacterium
ACTTGAGGCCCGATATGCCCGGGAATCGGCTCAAACCTCCAACTCGACAAAGTACTATTAGGCTGCGGGCTCACCGCATGAGCCCGGATAGCTCCTCCCCATTCCCGCCGATCGCGGACTACGGCTTCCTGTCGGACTGCCACACGTGTGCGCTGGTGGCCTCGGATGGCTCGGTGGAGTGGATGTGCCTGCCGCACTTCGACTCGGCGAGCGTGTTCGCGGCGATGCTGGACCGGGGGGCGGGGCGCTTCCGGGTGGGGCCGTACGGGGTGTACGTGCCGGCGGGGAGGCGGTACGTACCGGGGACGAACGTGATCGAGACGACGTGGATGACCCCGCAGGGGTGGATCAGGGTGGTGGACGCGTTGACGATCGGGGAGTGGCACGACAACAAGGAGGGTTCGAGCCATACGCGCCCGCCGACGGACTACGACGCGGACCACGTGCTGGTGCGGGTGATGGAGTGCATCCAGGGGGAGGTGCAGGTGGAGATGGTGTGCGAGCCGATGCTGGACTACGGGGCGACGATGGCGCGGTGGGGCGAGGTGGAGGGGGACGGCTCGGAGCCGGGCCACGCGCTGGACGCGATGGACGGGAGGACGGCGTTCCGGCTGTTCTCGGACATGCGGATGGGGATCGAGGGCAATAGGGTGCACGCGCGGCACACGCTCAGGGAAGGGGAGAAGCGGTTCTGTGCGATGTCGTGGACGGAGGGTCTGGGGGGGCCGCGCACGGTGGAGCAGGCGGAGGAGCACCTGGAGCGCACGAGCCATTTCTGGCGGTCGTGGCTGGCGGAAGGGACGTATCCGGACCATCCGTGGCGGTTGCAGCTGCAGCGCTCGGCGCTGGCGCTGAAGGGCCTGACGTTCATGCCGACGGGGGCGCTGGTGGCGGCGGCGAGCACGTCGCTGCCGGAGACCCCGCAGGGGTCGCGCAACTGGGATTACAGGTACTGCTGGATGCGGGATGCGACGTTCACGCTGTGGGGGCTGCACGCGCTGGGGCTGGACTGGGAGGCGGACGACTTCGTGCAGTACGTGGCGGACCTGGAGCGCAACGAGGATGGGTCGCTGCAGATCATGTATGGGATCAGGGGGGACAAGGACCTGGAGGAGTCGACGCTGGATCACCTCAAGGGCTACGAGAACGCGCGCCCGGTGAGGATCGGCAACGGGGCGTACAACCAGCGCCAGAACGACGTGTTTGGGGCGGTGCTCGATTCGGTGTACCTGCACTCCAAGAAGCGCGACCACATCCCGGAGCGGCTGTGGCCGGTGCTGATCGACCAGGTGCGGTGCGCGGAGCGGGTGTGGTGCGAGCCCGACCAGGGGATCTGGGAGGCGCGCGGCCAGCCGCGCCACTATGTGTCCTCGAAGCTGATGTGCTGGGTGGCGATGGACCGGGGGGCGCGGCTGGCGGAACGGCGGGGGGAGGACGAGCTGGCGGGCCAGTGGCAGGAGCTGGCGGATGCGATCTCGGCGGAGATCCTGGAGCGGGGGGTGGACAGCAGGGGGGTGTTCCGCCAGCACTACGACACGGACGCGTTGGACGCGTCGAACCTGCTGATCCCGCTGGTGCGGTTCCTGCCGGCGAGCGACGAGCGGGTGTGCGCGACGGTGAGGGCGATCAAAGAGGAGCTGACGGAGAACGGGTTGGTGCTGCGCTACCGCACGGACGAGACGGACGACGGGCAGAAGGGGGAGGAGGGGACGTTCCTGATCTGCTCGTTCTGGCTGGTGTCGGCGCTGTCGGAGATCGGGGAGTACCGCGAGGCGGAACACCTGTGCGAGCGGCTGCTCACATACGCGTCCCCGCTGCACCTGTACGCGGAGGAGCTGGAGGCCTCGTCGGGGCGGCTGCTGGGCAACTACCCGCAGGCGTTCACGCACCTGGCGCTGATCAACGCGGTTACCCACGTGATCCAGGCGCAGCAGGCAGAGTGACGGCGGCTCGGGCGGTCCTCAGTACCCGGGCTCGCCGGGGAGCAGCACGCGGGCGACCTCGCCGTCGAAGAAGACGCGGGGCTGAACGGCCTGCACGGAGCGCCCGCGGGCGTGCTCCAGCAGGGCGGCGGCGGTGGGGAAGGGGGCGAGCTGCTCGAGGTGCTTGATGGTGGGGAAGACGAGCAGGATCTCCCCGGCGCTATGAGCGTCGAGCGCCCCGGCGGGGGTGAACCAGCCGAGCTCGACGCACTCCTCGCCGTCCACCTGGGGCTCCTGGCCGGGGGGGAGGGGGGCGAGGAAGAAGTGGGTGTCGAAGCGGGTGCGGACCTCGGCGGGGGTGATCCAGCGGGAGAACTTGACGAGCTCGTCGGTATGGGGCAGCTCGACGCCGGCCTCCTCGTGCAGCTCGCGCACGGCGGCGGCGCGGTGGGCGCGGTCGTCCTCTCCCTCGGCCTGCTCGACGGCACCGCCGGGAAACACCCAGACGCCGCCCATGAAGCGGGCGTGGGGGGTGCGCTTGACGAGCAACAGCTCGAGGCTCTGATCCCCGCCGCGCAACAGGATCACGGTGGCGGCCTGCCGGGGAGGGGTGGGGTTTTGGGTGCCCGCCCCCCCAATGTACTCCTCGCCGGGACCGGGCTGGTCGCCGGAGACTGTGTGGTGGTGTGGAGAGGGGGTGGTCATTTGGGATCGTCCGCGCGGGTCAGTTGGGGCACCCGGGCGCGGGGGCGCTGGGCCTCCCTGCCCAGCGTCGGCGCGTGGGGTGGCCGTCCGGGGTGGCTCATCCAATGACCCTACCCGGTGGGGGAGTCGATCGGTACTCTTCTGGGGCAATGACGACTCAGACACTTCAGCGCTGGATCTGCGAGTCCTGCGGCTACATCTACGACCCTGAGGAGGGGGACCCGGACGGGGGGATCCCGGCGGGGACGGCCTTCGAGGACATCCCGGACACATGGTTCTGCCCAGTGTGCGGGGCCCGCAAGCGCGACTTCACCCTCTACGAGGATTGAGCTAGGACGCCGCTGAGCTGTGCTGGCCGATCGGGGATCCCGTCGATCTACGATCGGTCTGGGTCCTCGATGGGTCGTGTACCGAAGCCGGGAGACACTCGCTTCGCTCACATCCCCGTTTCGGCCAGCACACTTCCCTCACTGCGTCCTTGCCTCGCTTGCCCACCGACGCCCTAGCGGGCGTTATCGGAGACGTGGCACGAGATGACCGACTGGGGGGCACTGCTCGCGCTGGACCGCGCGCACGTGTGGCACCCGTACGGGGCGCTACCCGCGGCGCTGGGAGCCCTGCCGGTGGTCTCGGCGGAGGGGGTGCGCCTGCGCCTGGCGGACGGGAGGGAGCTGATCGACGGGATGTCGTCGTGGTGGTGTGCGGTGCACGGCTACCGCCACCCGGCGCTGGACGCGGCGGCGCGGGACCAGCTCAACCACATGGCGCACGTGATGTTCGGGGGCCTCACGCACGAGCCGGGGGTGCGCTTGGCGGAGCGCCTGGTGGCGCTAACCCCGCCGGGTCTGGAGCGGGTGTTCTTCGCGGACTCGGGCTCGGTGGCGGTGGAGGTGGCGATCAAGATGTGCGTGCAGTACCAGCGCGCCATGGGGCGCGTGGGGCGTACGCGCCTGTTGACGGTGCGGGGGGGCTACCACGGGGACACGTTCGGGGCGATGGGAGTGTGCGATCCGGTGGGTGGGATGCACGGCCTGTTCAGGGGGACGCTGCAGGAACACGTGTTCGCGGACCGCCCCCCGGACGGCTTCGGGGCGCCCCTGGGGGGCTCCTCGGCCCGGGACAGCTCCGCGGCGCCTCTCGGCGGCTCCGCGGCGGCCCCGGACGGCTCGGCCGCTCCCCGGGAGGGTTTCGCGTTTCCCCCCGACGAGCGCCCGTTGCTCCCCGACGAGCGCCAGGAGCGGTGGGCGGCACAGGTGCGCGAGTTGGCGGTCCGCCACTCGGGGGAGCTGGCGGGGGTGATCATGGAGCCGGTGGTGCAGGGGGCGGGGGGGATGCGCTTCCACTCCCCGGCGTGCGTGAGGGTCATGCGGGAGGTGTGCGACAAGCACGGCCTGCTGCTCGTTACGGATGAGATCGCGACGGGCTTTGGCCGCACGGGGAGGATGTTCGCGTGCGAGCACGCGGGGGTGAGCCCGGATGTGATGTGCGTGGGCAAGGCGCTCACTGGGGGCTACATCTCGCTGGCGGCGACGCTCTGCACGGGGGCGGTGGCGAGCGCGATCTCGGGAGGCGAGGGTGGGGGCCTGATGCACGGCCCGACATACATGGCGAACCCGCTTGCGTGCGCGGTGGCGCTGGCCTCGCTCGATCTGCTCGCCACGGGGGAGTGGCGGGGGCAGGTGGCTCGCATCGAACGGGGGCTGCGCGAGGGCCTCGAGCCGGCGCGCGAGCTCCCCGGGGTGATCGATGTGCGGGTGCTCGGTGCGATCGGCGTGGTGCAGCTCGACCGCGAAGTCGACATTTCGGCGGCAACGGCGGCGGCGGTCGAGCGGGGTGTGTGGCTGCGGCCGTTCCGGGACCTCGTTTACACGATGCCTCCATACGTGATCTCCTATGAGGACCTGGCCACGGTCTCGGGAGCGGTGGTGGAAGCCGCTCGTGCGGGTGCCTCGAAGTTGAGGTCCGTCCGGTAGCAGGGTAAGCTTGCTGGTGGTCAAGATGCTTGTTGATGCGGGCATGGCTCTCCTTTCTCCGGGGGTACGACTCTGGAGAAAGGAGTCCGTGCAGGTTCTCCTCCCTTAAGTGTCCCTGACGGTCCCCGGGGCCGTCCTCGCTGCTCGAGCGGATTGTCGTGCTGGCGGGCGCGTCTACGGACGGCCGCGAGACCGGCGGGATTTGCTCGGCCATGGACCGAGCCCGGACGGGCTGATCAGGGTCACCCACGCCGGGGGCCCCGGTCCGGCGGCGGAGCGGCGCGAGGACTTCTTCCTGCGCGACCTCCACTACAGTCGCGGCTTCGCTGCCCGCGCCTGGCTTGCCGACAGCAGCGACTGGGTCGGCGAGTGGCACACGCACCCCGCCGGGGGTGCTGAGCCGAGCACTCGCGACCTAGACACTTACCGGGGCATCCTCACCAACACTCCGGCGTTCGAGGTCTTCCTGTCGGTAATCATCACGCCAGGCGCTCACCGCGGGTGGCGCGAGCCTGAACTGCATCGTTGGCTCGTACGGCTTCCCGCGAACAGTCGGCTGGGGTACTTCGGACCGTTGCTCTCCCCTAATCCAGGGCGACCAGAGGCGATCGCGGGGGGCCCGCCACGCTCAGGCAGACCAGGCCCACCGGCTCCCCTAATCCAGGGCGACCAGAGGCGATCGCGGGTCAACTGGTGGCAAGGTTCTCGACGGTCGCGCGAAGATCCTTGATCAAGAGGATCAGGTGCAGCGGATGCGTCGGCGAGCGTTCAAAGCCAAACCGCGTGTACCACTCCCTGGCCTGCTCATCGACCGCATGCACGAGGAGTGCCCGGATCCCGATCAGCTCGCCGGCCTCAAGGACTCGGGTCATGCCATCAAGCAGCAGCGAGCGCCCGAGGTGCTGGCCCTGATGGCGAGCATCGACTGCCAGCCGACCGAGCAGGACGACCGGCACCGGCTGATTGGCCGCCAGTCCCCGCGCTAGCCGGGCCGGGGCCTCGCGAGGCATGACCGCACCGGCCGCGAGTGCGTAATAGCCGGCGATATCTGGATCAGTCTCAGTCGTTACGAACACACGCGAGCCGCCGCTGCGATGGCTCTGGAGAGCATGCCTGCGAAGCCATTCATCGAGCGACTGCACCCCGCAGTGAAAATTCTCGGCGCTGTGTCGCGCCTCTAGGGCGACGGGCTTCTGAAAGCCCACGGACTAGCCGTCGAAGACGCTGGCAGAAGACAGCAGACGGGCGAGCTCTGGAATGGGCCGGGCGGGCCGATCCAAGATCTCGACAAACTCATCCCAGGCGGTCTCATCGAGGCGAAACACCCGGCGGTCGGCGAGCGTGTCCTCCGCAACCACTCGTGCCGCCTGGACGACGAAGTCAGTCAGCGGCTGGTCGGTTTGCTCAGCCGCCAACCGGACGATCGCATCGACATCGTCTGCCACCCGCATGTTCCACCGCTGCGTCTTGCTCTCGGCAGTCTTCATGGTCTAATTGTACTCCCAACGTGCGTACACTGCAAGGGGTCCAAATCTGCATCGAACTCGCCGCCTACCGAGGCTCGGACCGCCGATAGATCGTCCGAGGACAGCGCTAGAACGGTGGCGCGGTGTTGCTCGCTGCTGGGGTACTTATCCGGGCGCCAACACCGAGCGATCCCATAGAGATCGCCCCTTTCCGGCTTCCTAGCCAGTAAATAACCGAGCTACTACACCTGCAAAGGCAGAAAAATCCCTGCAAAGCGACCACTTTTGGAGCGCGGCCAAGCCGAGCCTAGCGCGTAGATTCGCCCAAAAATAGTTCCGATAAATAGGAAATCCACGCAAAACGGGGGTTTCCCTTAGCAGATCTGTAAGCCGGTCTATGACCAGCAGGGCAACGAGCAGGGTGATGGTCATGATGCCCAAAGGCTCGGGTACAGCTCCTCCTTTCTCCGGGGGTACGACCCCGGAACCACCCGGAGGCGAGGAGCATCGAGTCTCGGTGTCTGACCAGGTTGCCAATCCTACGTTTGGCTTGGGACGAAACGCTAGGGCGCGAGCCACCGCCGCCAGGGCAGCCGCGCCCCGGCAGCGGCGAGCGCCGTCAGGTCGGGGCCGGGCAGGTGGGGGAGGCATTGGACCTCGACATCGCCGAGCTGGGCGATGGTGTCGCGGTTGGACTGCTCGATGACGGGGGGACGCGCACTCCAGGGGGTGAGCACGACGGCGCGGACATCGATCCCCGCGGAGCGCGCGGCCTCGATGGTGAGCAGCGTGTGGTTGATCGTGCCGAGGCCCGGGGGAGCGGCGATCAGCAGGGGTAGCCCCAGTTCGGCGGCGAGGTCGCGCACGGTGTAGCCGGGGGCGAGCGGGACGAGCAGTCCGCCCACCCCCTCCACGATCGTGAGGCGATCGTCCGCGTGGATTGCTTCACTGCCGCCGGGGGGCGCGGGACCCTGGGTGGTCGCGGTGCCATCGGCGTCGTCCCTGGCGCGGACGAGTAACCGGGCCTGGCGCCGCTGGAGGGCGACGTGCTGCGCTGGATGGTCGGCGTCGTCCCTGGCGCGGGCGAGTAACCGGGCCTGGCGCCGCTGGAGGGCGACGTGCTGCGCTGGATGGTCGGTGTCGTCCCGGGCGCGGGCGAGCAGCCGGGCGGGATCCAGGGTCTCACCGGCAAGCTGGGCGGCGAGGTGGGGTGAGACAGCGGGCCCGTAGCGCAGCGGGGCGACCTCCTCGGGGGCCATGCGGGCGGCGGCGCCCAGCAGCTCGTGGTCGGGGGGCCACGCGCCGGGTGGATCGTCGAGGCCGGTGACCACGGGCTTGTGCGCCCGCACGGGCTCCCCGGCGGCGACCATCGCGGCGAGGAGGGCGGCGCTGAGGACGGTCTTGCCGACTCCGGTGCCGGTGCCGGTGACGAACAGCCCGGGCACGCGAGAGTCTCTATGCGGCGCGGATGAGGGGGTCTTCGCGCTCGATGTCGAAGAGCGCGCAGGCGCGGGGGCGATCTGTGGCGGAGGAGGCGGAGGAGGCGGACCGGCCGGCGGTGGGGGAGCTGGGGTGGGGCTCGTCGGGGATCTCGTCGACGTGGCCCACGGGGGCGTGGCGTTCCGGACGGGACTCCGCGGGACGCTCGACGTGGTCCCCCGCGCGGCACTCGCGGGGCGCGGGGATCGAGGACGGCTCCAGCCCGAGCGCGCGGGCGGCCTCCCCGAGGGCGCGGGCGGCGCGGCGCAGCTCGGGGTGGGTGTGGGAGGCCATCGCGGTGAGGCGCAGGCGGGCGGTCCCCGCGGGCACCGAGGGGGGGCGGATGCCCTGGGCGAAGACTCCGCGCTCGAGGGCCCCCTGGCAGAGGGCCATGGCATCCCGCTCGTCCCCGAGGAGGAGGGGAACGATGTGCATGTCGGTGTCGGCCACCGGGAAGCCCTCGGCGGCGAGCGCGCGGCGGAGGGTGCGGGCGAGGGAGCGCAGCCGCGCCACGCGGTGGGGGCGCGCTT
Source organism: Solirubrobacteraceae bacterium (assembly GCA_035566955.1). Classification (GTDB taxonomy): domain Bacteria; phylum Actinomycetota; class Thermoleophilia; order Solirubrobacterales; family Solirubrobacteraceae; genus Palsa-744. The sequence goes on from DATMPY010000144.1 coordinate 8,076, forward strand.
CGATCAGCTCCAGCGCGGCGAGGGCGCCGGCGACGGCGGGGGGAGGGGGGGCGGTGGAGAAGATCAGGGGACGGGCGGTGTTGATGAGGTAGCGCACCATTGCGTCGGAGGCGCACACGTACGCTCCGTAAGAGCCCAGCGCCTTGCCGAGGGTGCCCACGAGCACGTCCACCTCGCCCTCCAGGCCGGCCTGGGCGATGGCCCCCCGTCCCCCAGGTCCGAGGGCGCCGGTGGCGTGGGCCTCGTCCACGAGCAGCCGCGCGCGGTGGGAGCGGGCGAGCTCCACGATCTCCTGGAGGGGGGCGAGGTCGCCGTCCATGGAGAACACGGAGTCGGTGGCGATCAGCCGTCGCCCGTCGCCCCGGTGACGGCGCAGGCTCCAGTCGAGGTGGTCGGTGTCGAGGTGGCGATAGACCACCACGCGGGCGCGGGAGAGGCGGCAGCCGTCGACGATGGAGGCGTGGTTGAGCTCGTCGGAGAACACCACGTCCCCAGGGCCGGCGAGGGCGCCGATGGCGCCGAGGTTGGCGAGGTACCCGGAGCCGAACAGCACGCACCCCTCGGTGCCCTCGAACGCGGCGAGGCGCTCCTCCAGGCGGCGGTGGACGGTCATGGTGCCGGACACCAACCGCGACGCCCCGGTGCCGGCGCCCCAGCGCATGGCGGCCTCGGCGGCGGCCTCC
>DATMPY010000145.1:0-7450 GCA_035566955.1 Solirubrobacteraceae bacterium
ACGACCACCCCATCCCATTCATCTGGCTGACTGACCACACCCACCCACCAACCGAGCTACGCGTCGACCGGCTACGCGCATACGCCCACACCCCCAGGCTCGCTGGCATCAACGCGCTGCCGCACGCCGCGTAAAACCACCATCGAGGAGCACGACCCAGTGACCACACACAGCACACACCGTCCTGCTCTTCATTTGGGGATACGCGTGCTCGTCGTTCTTCGAACAACCGTACACGAGCCGGTCACCAGCCCTGCCAGCATCAGAAAGCGCCCGCACCCAGCGCCCCCCCGCAAACAACGAGCGCACCACGCGATAGGACGGGAGTGGTGATGCCGGCCGTCCCGGCCGGCGATTTTTGTGCCCAAACGCCCCGATATGGCACAAATTGGCTACTATTCCCGCGTTCCCGCCGAATCGCCAATCCCGCGAAAACCCTGTACTGGAGCCAAAAAATCAGCCTACCGACCCCTCAATGGCTAAAATTTACACGAGGGGGTCGCCCGTTCGAGTCGGGCCGCGCCCATCACAGAGTGCCTGCAAAATCGCGGCCCGATGCGTGGGCGCCTCTCAAGAAGGCGCTGCCACGGAGATCTCCCGGATCGCCCTCTGCTCCCGGATCGCCCTTTGCGCCCGTCTGTGCCCATTGACGGCGAACGGGCGATCCGGGCGGTGGTGGCGGGGGCGGTCCAGGGCGTTGGCTTCCGCGAGGCCACCCGGCGCCGAGCCGGAGCGCTCGGGGTGATGGGCTGGGTGCGCAACGCCGAGGAGGGTGGTGTGGCGGTGCACGCGGAGGGATCGCGCGACGCGATTGAAGCGCTCATCGCCTTCCTGCGCCAGGGCCCGCGGGGAGCCGCTGTGGAGGAGGTGGCAGTCGAGAACGTACGGGTGGAGGGTCACGAGCAGTTCGCGGTCCGTGGTGTGAGCGCGGGGGTGTTCGTCGTGCAGCAGCATGCCGCCAGGACCCGCCATTTCGATCTGCGCCTCGAGGTGGGCGGAGTGATGCGCTCGTGGGCGGTGCCCAAGGGCCCGTCGTTGGATCCGTCCGCTAAGCGCATGGCGGTCCAGGTGGCCGACCATGGAATCGTCCACAACGCCTTCGAGGGCCCCACCGACGGGGGCGGGGTGGTGGTCTGGGACCGCGGTCACTACGAGCAGGGCGGCAGGGTGGCCTGGCCGGAGGCGCTGGACCGGGGGCACGGTGTGTTCGTCCTGCACGGGGAGAAGCTGCGCGGGGGCTTCGTGTTGCAGCGCACGGGGTCGATGGCGGGCGGGCCGAAATCACAGTGGCTGCTGGTCAAGCGGCGCGACGGCGAGGCGCGTCCGGGCTCGGATATCGTCGCCGAGCAGCCTGCGTCCGTGCTGAGCGGGCGGACGCTGGAGGAGATGCTGCGCCACTAAAATCACATCGAGGGGTCGCCCGTTCGAGTCGGGCGGCGCCCATCCCCTTCCCATATGACCACTGAGAACTCCCCCGTGCGTGTGACCGAACGCTCCCCAGTGCGCATTGCGGTGATTGGGGCGGGCCCCGCGGGCTTCTACGCGGCGGGGCACCTCCTCAAGGACTCGGAGGGAAGGATCGAGGTGGACATGATCGAGCGGCTGCCGACCCCGTGGGGCCTGGTGCGCTCGGGGGTGGCGCCGGACCACCCGAAGATCAAGTCGGTGACGCGGGTGTACGAGAAGACGGCGGGGCACCCGCGGTTCCGGTACTTCGGCAACGTGGAGGTGGGCCGCCACGTGAGCAGGGAGGAGCTGAAGGAGCACTACCACGCGATCGTGTACGCGACAGGCGCCCCGGCGGACCGGCCGCTGGGGATCCCGGGGGAGGACCTACCGGGGAGCTGGGCGGCGACGGATTTCGTGGGCTGGTACAACGGCCACCCCGACCACCCGGATCTGGAGTTCGACCTGGGCTGCGAGCGGGCGGTGGTGATCGGCAATGGCAACGTGGCGCTGGACGTGGCGCGGATGCTGGTCCTATCCCACGAGGAGCTGGCGCGCACGGACATGGCGGACCATGCCCTGGAGGTGCTGGAGCACAGCGGGATCCGGGAGGTGGTGGTGGTGGGTCGCCGGGGCCCGGCGCAGGCGGCGTTCACCAACCCGGAGGCGCGGGAGCTGGGGGAGATGGCGGACGCGGAGGTGGTGGTGGACGGAGCGGAACTCGAGCGGGCACTGGCCGAAGGTGAGGGGGACGTGGATGGGACCTCGCGGGAGAACGTAAAGATCCTGCGCGAATACGCCCAGCGGAATACGGGGGACGCCGGCGAACGGGGCGGGCGTCGGATCGTGTTGCGCTTCCTACTCTCGCCGGTGGAGATCCTGGCGGGCGAGGACGGCCGGGTGGGGGCGGTGCGGCTGGTGCGCAACGAGCTGGTGGCGGAGCCCGGGGGCGGCCTGCGGGCGCGGCCGACGGGGGAGTCCGAGACGATTCGGGCGGGCTTGGTGCTGCGGGCGATCGGCTATCGCGGGGTGCCCATCCCGGGGGTCCCCTTCGACGAGCGCCGCGGGGTGATCCCCTGCGAGGCGGGCCGGGTGACCAAGGGGCTGGAGGGGCAGCGCTGCCCAGGGGAGTACGTGGTGGGGTGGATCAAGCGGGGCCCGACGGGAGTGATCGGGACCAACAAGCGAGACGCCCAGGAGACGGTGGACGCAATCTTCGAAGACCTTGCAGGGGGGCAGCTCCCGGAGCCTCGGGCACCGGACCCGGGTGAGCTGGAGGAGACCCTACGAGCCCGCCAGCCGGAGCTGGTGAGCTACGCGGGGTGGTCGGAGATCGATCGCCACGAGCGTGAGCGGGGCGAGCCGGCGGGGCGGCCCCGGGTGAAGCTCACCCGCATCGAGGAGATGCTGCGGGTGGCCGCCGACGAGCTTCCCACGCGCTGAGCCCCTCGCTCCGCTGCGTTTGGCCTCCCGTTCCGCCGCGCTGAGGCCAAATCGCGCCGGAGACGGCCAAATCGCGTGTTCCCATCTCAGTCGTGTGCCCCCATCTCGGGCAGCGGGTACCCGCTGCCCGAGGGGTCGCCATCCTCACTTTATTCGAACTCCCCTTTAAGCGTCAAATTCGCAGATGCCAAATAGACATTTGTTCGAATTAGTCCACTAAATATGAAACGAAGTGCTACACAGAGCGAATAACAGGCCCAAGCTATTCGAACGAGGGAGCGATCGGCATGTATTCGAATCCCCAGGCGGTCTCCGCCATACGCGTCCAAATCCGCCGCTGGGTCACGGCGACGCTGATGGTGTCGCTGGCGGCGACGCCCACGGCGCTGGCGAGCGCGGGCTCGCCGAGTCCAGGTGCGGGCTCCACGGGGGGGCCGACCCGGACGGTCAAGCCACTGGTTATACCCGGCGAACTGCTTTCTGCGGGCAAGCTCCAGACGCTGCTGTCGAGCCTCCCGTTGCAAGATTTGAGCGCGGCGCAGCTCGCCCATTACCTGGCGGGCTTGGAAGGAGTGGGGGCACTGGCGAGCCTGAAGGGCCTGCTCGGCGGGGAACTGGGGGCGGCGGGTCTTGAAGAGGGGCTCAGGGAGGCGATCGAACAGCTGCAACTGGGAAACACGGCGACGCTGGGAGATCTCGCCAACGTCGAAACGGTGCTCCCCGCGCTTGAAGGCAAGCTGGGTGGGCTACTCGACAAGCTGCTGGGCTCGCTGCTCGACGAAAGCCAGCAGCAGGCCCTGGAAGGGGCGCTGGGGACGCTCAACCTCGACAAGCTCGTCAGCACTCTGCTTGGCTCGGCGCAGTCGGGGGAACAACTGGCAACCGAACTGGCGGGCCTCACGGGTGGCCTGTTCGGGGAGCTGGGAACCGAAGAAGCGGAAGGCCTGCTCGGCTCCAAACTCACGGGGGGGTTCGTTCCAAAGAGCGTGGAAGAAGTGGCCACGGAACTGAAAAGCACGCCGGCAGCGGTGAGCGAAGAATTGGGCCAGACCGCGGGGGAACTGCCCAAGACGGCGACGATGCTGACGGCGCCCCTCTCGTCGGGCAAGTTGGTGGGGGTGGCGCCCAAGATCACGGGGCTGGCCCTCGGCCTGCTGGGCGGCACGGAAGGTAAGGGCGAAGGCGAAGGCAAAAAAGAAGGCGGGGGAAAAGAAGGCGGGGGTAAAGGCTCGGGCGAAGGAAGTGGGGGTGGTTCGGGAGGCTCTGGTGGTTCGGGCGGTGGGTCGGGAGGCTCGGGGGGTTCGGGCGGGAGCAGTGGCGGCGGCTCGGGCAACTCGGGCAGCGGGGGGAACAGCGGCTCGGGTGGCTCCGGGGGTGCGGGCGGCGGAGGCCAGGGCGGCCCGGGCGGTGCGGCGGGTCAGACCACGATCCTCCTGACCATGCCCGGCACCTCCTCGGCGGGAAACACGGGCGCCTCGGCGAAGAGAGTGGGGAGGGTGGCGTTCCTCGGCCACCGTGTGCGGGGGCATGTGGCCACGATCGTATTGTGGGCGCCGGCAGCGGGCACGCTCACGCTCGCGGGCAAGGGCGTGCGTGCCGGCCACGTGAGGGCGATCGAGGCAGAGCGGGTCGAGTTGAGGGTGAGCCTCTCCAAGGCATCGGTGGCGGCCCTGCGCGGAGGCCACGGCCACCAGATGAGGGTCAAGCTGAGGGCCTCATTCAAGCCGGCCAAAGGTTCGGGGTCAACGGCGACGATCACGCTCACCTTCCGATAGCCCACCAGGCGGGCGGGAGCAGGCCAGCTCCGGCGAGCGGGGCCGGCTTGCTCACGCTGCACGGCCGACTCCGGCGGACGGGCCGCAGCTCGCTCTCGCCCGCCACTGGTGGGGTGCCCACCCATGTGCCAGACTGTGCCGCTGCGCGCCGTTAGCTCATCGGGCAGAGCGCCGGACTTTTAATCCGGTGGGGCGGGTTCGAGTCCCGCACGGCGCATGGTGTTGATTTGCAGGGCTTTTGTGGGGTTTTAGCTTGCAAATCTCTTGGCAAAGGGGCTCGTGTTCCCAAATCGTGTTCCCTATGAGCCCATAAATCGGCCGAACCCCCCGTTCCGGGGGAGCCCGCATTGTCACTTGGTCGCCGCCGCTCAGACAGCAGCTTGGATCTTCAGCGGCGAGTAGTCCCCGTTGCGCTTGGCCGGCTGGCGCTTGATCCGGATGTCGAGTTCGAGCCCAACCGCGTCGACAAGGTCGATCAGGGTGTCGAGGGTCGGATTGGAGCCCTCGCCGCGCAGGAGCCGTGAGATCGCCTCGGGCTTGCGATCCATGCGCCTGGCAATCTCGGCCTTCGGGATCTTCTCCCGCTCCCTGACCTCCTCGATGACTCTGAGCACCTCCGCGATGCTCTCTCGAAGCCGGCCCTGAAGACGGGATCGGCGAGCTGGCCGTCGAGGAAACCCCTCGAATGCCTGGCCGGCGCGCGTGGTCGTTGCGGTTTCGGTAGCCATCGTCATCTCCTGATCGACCCGAGGACCATAACATCAATGTTAATGTTGCTCAAACCTTGTACCGAGCTCCCCAACAGGGAGTCCACACATCATGCGCTTGGTCATCCCCCGTACCAGCTAGGATGACCAAATGAACACAACAAGCAGCACCAGAGACGAGGAGAGGGTGCTCAGCGACTTCAGGGACGCGCTCAATGGCTGGCGTAACGCGCTTGAGGCGCACCGCATGGCGCCCCCCGATCACGGCTTCAGCACGCGCCTTGCCGGTCTCGCCCGGGCCGCAAGCGAGGAGGCGTGCGCCTGCCGAGCCGCAGACGCCGCGGGCTTTGACTGGCCGCCCCACCGTGCCGCCGACCCCCGGCCGCCGTATGAGCTACAGCCCGGCACCGGACGCCGCGGACCCGAGAGCCTCTGGCGGCGCTTCGATGAAGCCGTTCGGCAACTGAACACCGCGGCGACCGGCCAGAACATGCTCGATGTCGCCCACACCTACGACAAGCTCGCTGCCGCTGCCGCAGAACTCGCAGAGGCGGTCGAGCGGGAAGACGGCGCGAGCGGCCGACGGCCACGCGCCCGCGCGCGTCGCTCAGCCTGACACCAGCGAGAGCTTCGGTTGCAGGCGTGCGGCGTGGCTCAGGAGCGCTTGGACGGCAGCGCAGGGGCGCCCGTCTCATCCCACACCGATGCTGGACGCTCCGCTCCTCGGCGGCGGTGTGGCAACCCCAACGTCTCCGGTGCCCAGAGATCCCGGCGGGTCGCCAGTGAGCTGCTGTCGGCCTGGGCGCGTGCGAGCAGCGCGTCGACGTGCTCGCGTCGTATCCGGAAGGCGCGGCCGATCTTCGCGGCAGGCAGCGCGCCGCTGTCGATCCAGTTGCGGATCGTCTGAGCCGTCACCTGGAGCTCCTCGGCGACCTGGGGCACGGTCAATATCTGCTGCTCAGCCATCCTCAATATGCGAACCATCGTTGCGGGGATCGTCACCAGCGTATACGGGGTTCCGGCTCGATTGCACTTGAGCTTCGTCCCGCATGATGAGCAGTCTGGTGACTCTGTGCCGCCCGCGCATAATCAGAGTCCGATCCCGAGGTCGCGCGCTGGCACCTCACGTCCGAGGCGCCGCTCGGTGCGTTCGATCGCCTCACGGGCTCGATCCCAGTCACGCTGCTGCCCGCCGCGCTGCTCTGGCCTGGGGCCGAGCGCCTCAGCGGGGTCCGTGATCTCGTACTGCGCGCGGTAGCGCGCGGCGTGGCGCACGCCGTTCTCCCACGCATCGCGCTGCGCAGATCGGTCGGGACGGTCGCCGAAGGTGGCCGTCACCCATGCGGCGGGGGTTTGTAGTTCGCGCTCGGCGAGCTCGTTGCGCAGCGCGGTGTGCTCCTGGGTGGCCTGGGTGATCGCGTGTGCGACGCCTTCGCGTTCGGCACGAGCCTCGACGGGATCGCCGAGTTCGCGCTCCAGACCGCCTCGCTGCGTGCGGACCGTGTCGAGCTCTCGCTCGTTGGCTTGCAGGGCGCTGGCCAGGTGGGCGCGCTCGACCGCCTGGGCGTCGTGTTCGCGTCCGAGGCATCGGTGTGGCTCGGGCAGGCCAGCGAGGCGCTGGGTGAGTTGCTCGTGCTGGGTGGTGAGCGTGAGGGCGCGCGCGTGGAGGTCCTCGATGCGCTGCAGCTGGCGTGTCGGTAGCGCCGCAAGCTGCGTCTGCAGTTGCTCGATGCGCTCGCGTAGCTCCGGCAGCCGCGCGGGGGTTGCCGCGGCCGGCGGCGTCGGCTCCGCGCGAATAGCGGCGTGCTCTTGCGCTGGGTCTGCCGCGTGTGTGCGTGCACTGGCGAGGTCGGGGTCGTCTGTGTGGCCTGCGCCGGGTAGCTGCTCGATCGCGAGGTCTTCGTCGTCGCGCTCCAGCATCCGCCGGCCTACCCGGTCGAGCAGTTCGTGCCGGGTTGCTGTCGGGGTTTGGTCTGTGGGCGCGAACTCGCTGCGCTCGCGCTCGAGGTCGTCGTCGTAGACGAGCAGGCGTGTGGTTTCTCTTGCGCGGGAGAGAGCGGTGTAGGACCAGCCGGCGGT
>DATMPY010000146.1:0-14916 GCA_035566955.1 Solirubrobacteraceae bacterium
TGTTGGATTCGGTGCTGCACGCGTTGGCGCTCGAGAGCCTTGCCGGGCAGCAGGGGGACGGGCCGCTTGTCCCGTTCTCGTTCTCGGGGGTGCGGCTCTACGGCCGGGGTGGTGCATCGCTGCGTGCTTGCCTGGTCAGAGCCGCAGATGGTACGGCCAGCTTGCTGGCGCTCGATTCCACCAATGCACCGGTGCTCTCGATCGAGGGGCTGAGGACGCGGACGATCGATCGGCGCGCCCTGCGGGTCGCGCGGCGCCGGGGCGAGGATCTCTACGAGCTCGCGTGGGTGGAGCTTGGCGCTGCATCCTCCAACGGCTGGCTCCCGCGGGCAGCGGTGCTGGGCGAGGCCATCGACGCAGCGGGGATCAAGTTCGAAAGCCACCCCGATTTGGGGGCGCTGAATCAGGCGATCGAGGCTGGAGGGCCGGCGCCCGAGCTCGTGCTCGTCAACGCAGCCGCGCTCGCCGAGCCCGAGCTCTCCGCGGGTGAGCTTGCGAGCGCCGTTCGGGTGCTCACGGCGCGGGCGCTCGAGCTCTGTCAGATATTTCTCGCCAGCGAGCCTCTTATGCAGAGCAGACTGGTGCTGTTGACCGAGCGCGCCGTGGCCACGGGCGGCGGGGATTGCCCCGATCTCGCCCAGGCTGCGTTGGTGGGCCTCTTGCGCTCGGCGCACACCGAGCACCCCGACCGCTTCGCGCTGATCGACACCGATGGCAGCGCAGCGTCGCTTGCCGCGCTGCGCTCCGCGCTCTGGAGCGATGAGCCGGAGCTCGCCCTGCGCGAGGGGTCCCTGTACGCGCCGAGGCTCACTCGCGTGCAGGGCGATCGCGGCGCCGCGATCGAGTTGGATCCTGGTGGCACGGTTCTGATCACGGGCGCCACCGGGGGCCTGGGGGCGCTGGTGGCGCGGCACCTGGTCAGCGAGCACGGTGTCCGGCGGCTGCTCTTGCTGAGCCGCGGTGGCCCGGAGGCGGCGGGCGCGGTCGAGCTGCGGGCCGCTTTGGAGGAGCAGGGCTGTGCGGTGCGGGTCGAGGCGTGCGACGTCGCCGATCGTGCGCGGTTGGCGGAGGTGATCGCCACGATCCCCCCCGAGCACGCCCTCACCACTGTGATCCACGCGGCGGGGGTGCTCGAGGATGGTGTGATCGGATCGCTCGACAGCGGGCGCCTGGCCCGGGTGATGGCCCCGAAGGTGGACGCGGCGATCAACCTGCACGAGCTCACGGCGCGGCTCGAACTCTCCGAGTTCATTCTCTACTCCTCCGCCGCCGGCGTTCTCGGCACCGCCGGCCAGGCCAACTACGCCGCCGCGAACGCGTTCCTCGACGCGTTGGCTCACCACCGTCGCGCGCAGGGGCTGCCGGCCCTCTCGCTGGCGTGGGGCGCGTGGGAGGGGGCCACCGGCATGACCGGCGCCCTCGGCGAGGCAGACCGCGCACGCCTCGGTCGCCTGGGCATCGTTCCGCTCTCCGACGCGCGCGGTCTCCAGCTGCTCGATATCGCCCGCGCCATCGACCAGCCGGTGCTGCTCCCGGTGCGCTTGAGCTCCTCGGCCCTCCGCGCGCAGGCAATAGCCGGGATGCTCCCCGCGCTGATGCGCTCCCTGGTCCGCTCGTCCGTCGGTCGCACTCGCGACCCGGGGGACTCGCTGGCGAAGCGTCTGGCGGCCGCGCCCGCGGCTGAGCGGGATCGCATGGTCATCAAGCTGGTCACCCAGCAGGTTGGCGACGTGCTGGGACACGCCCCTACGACGACGATCGAGCCAAACCGCAGCTTCCTCGAACTGGGACTCGATTCGCTCGCATCGGTCGAGTTGCGCAACCGCCTGAGCGTATCTACTGGCCTGCACCTGCCCCCCCTCCTGGCGATCGACCACCCAACCGCCGCCGCGGTCGCCGGCTACATCCTGAGCGCGATCGACTCCGCATCCACCGAGGTCGGTCTCTCCGATCGCAGTGAGTCCGATATCCGCCATGCCCTGTCATCGATCTCACCCGCCCGCCTGCGCGAGTCCGGCTTGCTGGAGCCCCTCCTACGGCTGGCCGACCCGGATGGCACGCGAGCACCAGCGGCCGTCGAGGAGCCCCTGGAGCAGAGCTCCGCACCGGCTGCCGACGCAGTCGACACGCTGTTGCAGGCCCTTGGCCTCACCGCGGAGCACCTCTCATGACCGCCAGCGCTGTGAACGACCAGCTGCGCGAGCACCTGCGGCGGCTCACCCTCCCCGCCAGGCGGCCGACGTTTGAGTCCCCGCTCCCCCCCGGGGAGTCCCCCCAGTCGGTCCGCCTCTCCGAGGGTCCCGCGCGCACCGGCGTCGTCGGCATCCCATCGACCGTGGCGCTGTGTGGACCTCACCAATATCTGGAGTTCGCGAAACATTTCCGCGACCGCCGGACCTTCTTTGCCCTACAGGTCCCCGGGTTCGTTGCCGGAGAGCGGCTTCCGGCAAGCGTGCAAGTCGCGGTGGACGTCGAGGCCGAGTCAGTCCAGCGCTGTATGAACGGCGCCCCGGTGGTCCTTGCGGGCTATTCCTCCGGCGGCACGTTCGCATATGGCATAGCCGCTCGCCTCGAGGCTCTCGGCACGCCTGTGGCGGCAGTCGTGCTGATCGACGCGTACCCATTTCGGACAGTCAATTCCGAAGCCGGCCGAACGCAGGCGCTGCTCAGAAAAATGTTCGAGGACAGGGAACTGCGCCGGTATCTCAATGCGACCAGGCTGACCGCGATGGCCTGGTACGCGCAGCTGTTCATGGACTGGGAGCTGGGGGCGATCGCGGCGCCGACGCTGATGGTTCAACCCACGGAGCCGATGCCAGGCATGGCGGATGACGGCGAGTGGAGCTCGGTGTGGCCGCACCCCCACGACACCGTTCGGGTCCCAGGCGACCACTGGACGATGATGCTGGAGGACGCCGCTTCCACGGCGACGGCGGTCGAGCGGTGGATCGCCGACAGGGTGTGCGCGCAGGTGACCCAATGAGCGCCCGCCGCGGTCAGGCCGGAGCAGGAGTCGTGCTCATGTTCGCGGGGCAAGGCTGCCAATGGGAGGGCATGGCGGTCGAGCTGCTCGATCGCTCGCCGTTGTTCGCAAGTCACATGCGGATGTGCGAGGAGGCGCTCGCGCCGCACGTGAACTGGTCGCTGCTCGACGTCCTGCGTGGACGCCGGCGCGCACGCAAGCTCAAGCGAGTCGACGTGGTAGCCCCAGCGCTGTTCGCCGTCTCCGTGTCACTCGCAGAGCTGTGGCGTGCCTGCGGCGTGCGCCCCGACGCAGTCGTGGGCCACTCCCACGGCGAGATCGCCGCCGCACATGTGGCGGGTGGCCTGTCCCTGCAGGACGCCGCGCGCGTGGTGGCACTGCGCAGCCGGGCCCTGAGCGGGCTTTCGCAGAAGGGCGGGGTGGTCGCGGTCGCGCTGGGCGCGGAGCGGATGACCGCGCTGCTCGAGCGTTGGCCCGAGCGCCTGACGCTCGCGGCGGTGAACGGGCCCGCATCGACCGCCGTCTCCGGTGATCGGAAAGCGTTGGCGGAGCTGCTGCGGTGGTGCAGGGCGGAGGGCGTGCGAGCGGGGAGAGTGCCGATGGACTACGCCTCCCACTCGCCCCAGGTCGAGGCGATCCGCGACGAGCTGCTGGAGGCGCTGGCCCCGATCGCCCCGCGGGTGGGCGAGATCCCGTTCTATTCGACCCTCACCGGGCGGCGCCAGGACACCACCAAGCTGGACGGCGAGCACTGGTACCGCGCGGAGCGCGAGACCGTACGCTTCGAGTCGGCGCTCCGCGCCCTGTTGAAGCAGGGATACGCGACGTTCATCGAGGTCAGCCCACACCCGGTGCTCACCGCGGCGGCGCAGGAGACCGTGGACGCTGCGCTCGGCGGCGGTGGCACCTCAGCACGACCCGCGACGCGCGCGACGCGACGCGATCCGCTCGTCGTGGGCTCCCTGCGCCGCGATCAGGGTCACCCGGAGCGCTTCCTGGCGGCGTTGGAGGAAGTGTGCGCGCACGGTGTGCCCGTGGATTGGGACGCGGCATCCGCGTGCGCGGGCGCCGGAGGGACGCCGGCGGCCCATGTGGCAACGAGTGGGCTGGCGGCCGAGCGTGAGTGGATGGTGCTCGAGGAGGTGCGGGCCCAGGCGGCGATCGTGCTGGGCAGCGACTCGCCCGCGGCGGTGGAGCCCCAGCAGCCATTCAGCGAGCAGGGGCTTGACTCCTCGGGTGCCGTGGAGCTGCGTAACCGCTTGGCGAGGATCACGGGACTAACGCTGCCAACGACGCTCATGTTCGACTACCCGACTCCGGCGGCCCTCGCCGGATGCTTGTCGAGGGAGCTCGCGGGCGTAGGGCGATCGAGGACCGTCGGAATCGCGGTGGAGCAAGTGCCGCCACCGATCGGCGGGGCGCGAGGCGAGCGCGCGAGCAAGGAACCGCTCGCGATCGTGGGGATCGGCTGCCGCTACCCCGGCGGGGTGCGCAGTGCGCAGGACCTCTGGGAGCTCGTGGCACGCGGGGGCGACGCGATCGGAGACTTTCCGACGAATCGCGGCTGGGACCTCGATGCGCTGTATGACCCCGCTCCCGCTCGTCCCGGGACAAATTATGTGCGCGAGGGCGGCTTCCTCTACGACGCTGGGGATTTCGACGCGTCGTTCTTTGGCATCGGCCCGCGGGAGGCGCTGGCGATGGACCCCCAGCAGCGGCTGCTGCTGGAAGTGTGCTGGGAGGCGCTCGAGCACGCAGGCATCGCGCCGACCTCGCTGCGCGCAAGCCAAACCGGAGTCTTCGCCGGGCTGACAGCTCAGGAGTACGGTGCGCGCCTGCACGAAGCCGACGAGGAGCTCGGGGGCTACACGTTGACCGGCGCCACCGCCAGTGTGGCCTCGGGCAGGATCGCCTACGCGCTCGGGCTGGAGGGGCCCGCGGTAACGATCGATACGGCGTGCTCGTCTTCGACCGTCGCCCTGCACCTGGCGAGCCAGGCGCTGCGCGCAGGTGAGTGCTCGCTGGCGTTGGCCGGGGGGGTGTCGGTGATGGCCGGCCCGGGGATGTTTGTCGAGTTCAGCCGTCAGCGGGGCCTGGCCCGCGACGGCCGCTGCAAGCCATTCGCGGACGGGGCGGATGGGACCGGGTGGAGCGAGGGGGTGGGCGTGCTCGTGTTGGAGCGGCTCCCCGATGCGCACCGCAACGGCCACGAGGTGCTCGCGCTGGTGCGCGGCAGCGCCGTCAACCAGGACGGCGCCAGCAACGGGCTGACTGCCCCGAACGGCCTCTCCCAACAGCGCCTGATCGCTCGGGCGCTCGCGGATGCCGGGCTTGCGCGGGACGCCGTCGATGCGGTGGAGGCGCACGGTACGGGCACCGCTTTGGGCGACCCGATCGAGGCGCGGGCCCTGTTGGCAACCTATGGGCAGGGGCGCGAGCAGCGCGCGCCGCTGTGGCTTGGGTCGATCAAGTCGAACATCGGCCACACCCAGGCCGCCGCGGGCGTCGCGGGGGTGATCAAGATGGTGATGGCGCTCCGCCATGAAGCGCTGCCGCGAACGCTGCACGCAGAGAGACCATCCCGCGAGGTGGATTGGTCTGCCGGCGCCGTCTCGCTGCTGAGCGCCCGGACGCCGTGGCGGCGGGGTGAGAGGCCCCGCCGAGCGGGGGTCTCCTCATTTGGGATCAGCGGCACCAACGCGCACGTGATCCTCGAGGAGTCGCCACTCGCGGAGGCACAGCTGCTGAAGAGGAAGCCGCCCGTGGCCGGAGCGATGGCGCTGCCCTGGGTCGTATCGGGCAGAGGGAACGCGGCGCTGCGGGCACAGGCGCAGCGGCTGCGGGGGCACGTGGCAGCTGATCGTGAACTGCGCGCGGTGGACGTGGGGCTCTCGCTGGCTGTTTCGCGGTCGGCGCTCGAGGACCGCGCGGTGGTCGTGGGGGCCGGCCGGGAGGAGCTGCTCGGGGCACTCGACGCGCTGGCGCGGGGCGAGCCGGCGGCGGGGGTGATCGAGGGCACAGCCGCAGCGGGGGGCGAGCGGCTTGCATTGCTGTTCACCGGCCAGGGCGCTCAGCGCTTGGGTATGGGCCGGGAGCTGTATGGCGCATTCGCCGTGTTCCAGGTCGCGTTCGATGAGGTGTGCGGACACCTCGACACGGCCCTGGGGTGTGGGCTGCGCGAGGTGGTTCTCGGGGAGGGCGAGCCTGGAGGGGAGGGGCCGGGCGGGAGCCTGCTGGATCGAACGCAGTTCACCCAGGCCGGGCTGTTCGCGCTCGAGGTCGCGTTGTTCAGGCTGGTCGAGAGCCTCGGGGTGAGGCCGGACTACGTGGCGGGCCATTCGATCGGCGAGCTGGCGGCGGCGCACGTGGCTGGTGTGTTCTCGCTGGCGGACGCATGCCGGCTGGTTGCTGCACGCGGTGGGCTGATGGGCGCGCTGCCAAACGGTGGGGCGATGGTGTCGGTGCAGGCGTCCGAGCAGGAGATCCTGCCCTCCCTTGCCGGCTTGGAGGAGCGGGTTGCGCTGGCGGCGGTGAATGGCCCGTCCGCAGTGGTGCTCTCCGGCGATGAGGATGCGGTCCTCGAGCTGGCGCGGACGTGGGCGGAGCGTGGTCGCAAGACGCGGCGACTGCAGGTGAGCCACGCGTTTCACTCGCCGCGGATGGAGGCGATGCTGGAGCAGTTTGCACAGGTAGCAAGGAGCGTGGACCTCTGCGAGCCGACGATCCCAGTGGTGTCGAACATCACCGGCGAGGGGATCTCGGGGCGGGAGATGTGCGACCCCGAGTACTGGGTGCGCCACGTGCGCGAGCCGGTGCGGTTTGCCGCTGGGATGCGCTGGCTGTACGGGCGGGGGGTGAGGAGCTTCTTGGAGCTCGGCCCGGAGGGGGTGTTGAGCGCGATCTGCCGGGAGTGCCTGGCGGACGTGCCGGATGCGGGTGAGCCGCCCATCACGGCGACAGCAGTGCTGCGCCGGGGGTGGCCGGAGGACCGTTCGTTGCTGGCGGCGTTGAGCGAGATCTGGGTGCGCGGCGCGCGGGTCGATTGGGGCCGGCTGTTCGCGGGTGCGCAGCGGGCTGCGCTGCCCACCTACGCCTTTCAGCGGGAGCGCTTTTGGCTTGAACAATCCGCGCTCGCGGCCCGCTCGCGGCCCCCGATCGGCGATCTGCCGGAGGCGCAGAGCGCCCTTGCGTCCGGAGCCGAGCCGGGCGCGGAGCGCGGAGCGTTGGCGCGCGCGCTGGTGGAGACGGAGTCCGCCGACCGGGAGGCGACCATGCTCGAGCTCGTCCGCGCAGAGGCGGCGGCCGTGCTGGGGCATGCCTCCGTCGAGCGCGTGCCCGAGCGCCAGCCGTTCACGAACCTCGGGTTCGACTCGCTGGCGGGCGTGCAGCTGTGCGCGCGGCTGGCGTCGGCGCTCGACCTGCGCCTGCCCTCGACGCTCACCTTCGACCATCCCACCCCGAAGGCGCTCGCAAAGCACCTGCTGAGCGAGCTGACGGGCGCCCGCCGCGCGAGCACCGCGGCCGCGCCGGCGGTGCGGGTCGAGGAGCCGGTTGCGATTGTGGGGATGGGCTGTCGCTACCCCGGGTCGGTCGGCTCCCCCGAGGAGCTGTGGCGGCTCCTCACCGCGGGCGAGGACGCGATCGCGGGCTTCCCGGTCGATCGCGGCTGGAGCCTGGAGGAGCTGTATGACCGCGACCCCGAGCGCTCCGGGACGACCTACACGCGCGAGGGTGGCTTTCTGCGCGACGCCTGCGCGTTCGACGCTTCTTTCTTCGGCATCGGCCCAAGGGAGGCGCTGGCGATGGACCCCCAGCAGCGGTTGCTGCTGGAAACCTGCTGGGAGGCGCTGGAGGACGCGGGAATCGATCCGCTGGCGCTGCAGGGGAGCAGGGCCGGGGTATTCGCGGGGATCAGCGGACAGGATTACGACGCGAGCCTGCACGCGACGCCCGCGGACCTGGAGGGCTACGGCGTGACCGGCGGCGCGGCCAGCGTGGTGTCGGGCCGGGTGGCCTACGCGCTCGGCCTGGAGGGCCCGGCGCTGACGGTTGACACCGCGTGCTCGTCTTCGCTGGTGGCGCTGCACCTCGCGTGCGGGGCGCTGCGCGGGGATGAGTGCTCGTTGGCGCTGGCGGGTGGCGTGACGGTGATGGCGACGCCCACCGTGTTCATCGAGTTCGCGCGTCAGCGGGGCCTTGCGCCGGACGGGCGCTGCAAGTCGTTCGCGGATGCGGCGGATGGGACCGGGTGGAGCGAGGGGGTGGGCGTGCTCGTGTTGGAGCGGCTCTCCGACGCCCGTCGCAACGGCCACCAGGTGCTGGCGCTCGTGCGCGGCAGCGCGGTCAACCAGGATGGCGCGAGCAATGGGCTGACGGCACCCAACGGCCCGTCCCAGCAGCGGGTCATTCGCCAGGCGCTTGCGAACGCGGGTCTCAGCCCGGATCAGGTCGATGCAGTCGAGGCCCACGGTACCGGCACCACCCTCGGCGACCCGATCGAGGCGCAGGCGCTGCTGGCTACCTACGGACAGCGGCGCGAGCAGCCGCTGTGGCTCGGCTCCATGAAGTCGAACATCGGGCACACCCAGGCGGCGGCTGGGGCCGCCGGAGTCATCAAGATGGTGATGGCGCTCCGCCACGGGATGCTGCCGCGCACGCTGCACGTAGACAGGCCCTCCGGCGCGGTGGACTGGTCGGCCGGCGCGGTGTCGCTGCTGAGCGAGCAAAGGCCGTGGGAGCGAGACGGCGAGCCGCGCCGCGCCGGCGTGTCGTCTTTCGGGCTCAGCGGCACCAACGCGCACGTGATCCTCGAAGAGGCCCCGCCGCAGCCGCCGGTGACGGCCACTGTTCAGGATGGTGCTCGCCCAGTGGCGCCCTGGGTGCTCTCGGCGAAGAGCGGCTCGGCGCTGCGCGATCAGGCGGGGCGGCTGCTGGAGCGCGTGGCGGGCGATCTCCAGCTGGTGCCCGGAGATGTGGGGCTCTCCCTGGCATCGCGGTCAGAGCTCGAGTATCGCGCGGTCGTGATCGGCGAGGGCCGCGAGGAGCTCCTTGGGCGGTTGGGCGAGCTGGCTGGGCTCGACGGCGAGGCGCCCGCCCAGGGTCTCGTGCGTGGCGTCACGGACACGGGCCGCCTGGCGTTCATGTTCACCGGCCAGGGAGCACAGCGGGCCGGGATGGGACGTGAGCTGTACACGGCCTTCCCGGCGTTCAGGGCTGCCTTCGACGCGGGGTGCACGGAGCTCGACGGTCTGCTGGGACGCTCTTTGGGCGAGGTGGTCTTCGCGGAGGGGGACTCGCGCCTGCTGGACCAGACGCAGTACGCCCAGGCCGGGCTATTTGCGCTGGAGATCGCGCTGTTCGCGGTCCTCGACGGGCTGGGGGTACGTCCCGATTTCCTGATCGGCCACTCAATCGGCGAGCTCGCCGCCGCCCACGTGGCGGGGGTGTTCTCGCTCGGGGACGCGTGCAGGCTGGTGGCGGCGCGCGGGCGCTTGATGGGCGCACTGCCCGAGGGCGGCGCGATGGTCTCGATCCAGGGCGCCGAGCAGGAGGTGCTGGAGACGCTCGCGGGAGTCGAGCACCAGGTCTCGTTGGCGGCCGTAAATGGGCCAATATCGGTGGTGATCTCCGGCGATGAGGACCCCGTCCTGCAAGTTGCCGAGCTATGGCGAGGGCGCGGACGCAAGACCAAGCGGCTGCGGGTCAGCCATGCGTTCCACAGCCCGCGGATGGACGCGATGCTCGAGGACTTCCGCCGCGTGGCCGAGAGCATCGACTACAACCCGCCGGGAATCCCGATCGTCTCGAACGCGACCGGCGAGCTGCTCTCCGCCGAGTGGGCGTGCTCAGCGGATTACTGGGTGCGCCACGTGCGCGAGCCCGTGCGCTTCCTCGAGGGCGCCCGCTCGCTGGCCGCCGCCCGCGTGACCCGGTTGCTGGAGCTTGGCCCCGACGGTGTGCTCAGCGCAATGACCCAGGAGATCGTGGCGGCCGACGGTGCGATCGTGGCGGAGCCGTTGCTGCGCGGTGGACGCCCCGAGGCCCAAACGCTGCTGAGGGCCCTGGGCGAGGTGTGGGTGCGCGGCGTGCACGTCGACTGGGCAGCCGTGTTCGCGGGCTCAGCGGCGAAACGTGTCTCGCTGCCCACCTACGCATTTCAACGCGAGCGCTACTGGCCGCGGGCACAAGCGGGACGCGGCGACGCCACAGCGCTCGGCCTGGCCGCGACCGGCCATCAGCTGCTCGGCGCCGCCGTGCCGCTCGCCGGCGGGGAGCAGTGGCTTTTCACCGGGCGAATCTCGCTGTCCACTCACCCGTGGCTCGCCGACCACGTCGTGATGGGCGTGGCGCTGTTCCCCGGGACCGCGTTCGTCGAGCTCGCGCTGCACGCCGGTCGGCAAGTCGAGTGTGAGCACATCGAGGAGCTCACCCTGGAAGTGCCGCTCGCGATCCCCGAGCACACCACCGTTCAGCTCCAGGTCACGCTCGCCGAGCCCGACGAGCACGGCCACCGCGCGCTTGCGATCCACTCCCGTCCCGACGCTGACGCCTCCGCGGGCGGCGAGCGGGAGTGGACCCGCCACGCCACCGGGATGCTCGCCACGACTCCAGACGCGCAGTTCGACAGCGCGGCACAGATGCTCCACGGGCCGTGGCCGCCGCCAGCGGCGGAGGCGGTCGCGCTCGACGGCCTGTACGAGCGCCTTGCCGAGGAGGGTCTCGAATACGGGCCCGCGTTCCAGTGCCTGACCGCTGTCTGGCGAGGCGATGGGGAGGTCTTCGCCGAGGTCGCTATACCCGCCGGCGAGCACCCGCAGGCCGGGGATCTCGGCCTGCATCCCGCGCTGCTCGACGCCGTGCTGCACGCCGGGCTGAGCCTGCCAGGCGGAGAGGCCACCGGCGAGCCTCGCCTGCCGTTCTCCTGGAGCGGCGTTGCCCTCTACGCCCGTGGGGCGTCCTCGCTGCGTGCTCGCCTCTCGCCGGCGGGCCAGGATGCCGTGAGCATCGTGTTGAGTGATGAGACGGGCACGCCGGTCGCCTCGGTGGCCTCGCTGTCCACGCGCCCGATCACAGCCGCGCAGCTCCACGCCACCCCGGAGACCGACGCGCTGTTCGCCCTCGACTGGGTGGCGCTCCCCCCGGCGCCTGCGTCACGCGCCCAGACCGCCACCTTCATTGTCCTCGGCGAGGATGGCTCGGCCTTGGCGAGCACCCTCGGGCACGCCGAGGTCGCTGACGCCCACCCCGATCTCAAAGGCCTCCGGAAGGCCCTCGACGGTGGCGCCGCGGTGCCGGGCGTCGTGCTGGCCGACTGCCCGCGCGACACAGCCGCCGGCATCGTCAGCATGAGCCATCGCGCGGCAAGCTGGGCGCTCGAGCTGGTGCAGGGCTGGCTGGCGGATGAGCGGCTGGCCGGCGCACGGCTGGTGGTGGTCACGCAGGGAGCGCTGGCGGTCGCGGGAGAACGGGTGACCGGTCTTGCGAGCGCGCCGGTCTGGGGGCTGGTGCGCTCCGCGCAGGCGGAGCACCCCGGTCGCTTCGTGCTGGTCGACGTCGACGGTGAGCGGGCTTCGTGGGACGCGCTGGCGGATGCGCTCGCGGCGGCGATCGCCGGGGATGAGCCGCAGATCGCGCTCCGGCAGGGCGAGGCGTTCGTGGCCAGGCTCGTACGGGCGGGGTCCGTCGGAGCGCTCGCCATCCCCGCCGGGGACTCGCCGTGGCGTCTGGCTGGCGGCGGTGGGACGCTCGAGGAGCTGGCGCTGGTATCGGCGCCGGAGTCGGCCCGGCCGCTGGGACCGGGCGAGGTGCGTGTCGAGGTGCGCGCCGCGGGAGTCAACTTCCGCGACGTCCTGGTTGCCCTGGGGATGTATCCCGGTGAGGCGACGATCGGCGGGGAGGGCGCCGGCGTTGTGTCGGAGGTCGGCCCGCGGACCGAGGGCTTTGCGCCAGGCGACCGAGTAATGGGACTGCTCGACGGAGCGTTCGGCCCACTCGCCGTGGCCGACCACCGGCTGCTTGCTCGAATGCCGGACGGGTGGTCGTTCGTGCGGGCCGCCGCGACGCCGATCGCGTTCCTGACCGCGTATTACGCGCTGGTCGACCTGGCCGAGTGCAAAGCGGGTGAGCGACTGCTGGTGCACGCCGCGGCGGGCGGCGTCGGGATGGCCGCCGTGCAACTCGCCGGGCAGCTCGGCGTCGAGCTGTTCGCGACGGCGAGCCCCGCTAAGTGGGGGGTGCTCGAAGCGCTCGGGTTGGACGAGGAGCGGATCGCCTCCTCGCGTGAGCTCGGGTTCAGGGAGCAGTTCCTGCGGGCGACCGACGGTCGCGGCGTGGATGTGGTGCTGAACTCGCTGGCGGGGGAGTTCGTGGACGCGTCACTCGAGCTGCTGCCGGGGGGCGGCCGGTTCGTGGAGATGGGCAAGACCGATGTCCGCGCGGCCGCTGGGGTCGCGGTGGCCCACCCGGGTGTGGTCTATCGGGCCTTTGATCTGATGGAGGCCGGGCCCGAGCGCATCCAGGAGCTGCTCCGCGAGCTCCTGGGAATGTTCGAGCGCGGCGCGCTCGAACCCCTGCCGGCCAGGGTTTGGGACGTGCGTCGCGCGGCCCAGGCGTTCCGGTTCATGAGCCAGGCGCGGCATGTGGGCAAGAACGTGCTGAGCATGCCCGCGCGCTCGATCGAGCCAGCGGGGACGGTGTTGATCACGGGCGGCACGGGGGGCCTGGGCGGCCTGCTCGCGCGGCACCTGGTCGCGGATCATGGGGTGCAGCGACTGCTGCTGGCCAGCCGCCGGGGAGCGAGTGCGCCGGGTGCGGGCGAGCTCGTCGCCCAGCTATCCGCGCTTGGCGCCGAGGTGACGGCGGTCGAGTGCGATGTGGCCGACCGCCGCCAGGTCCAGGCGCTGCTTGCAGGCGTGAGCGCGGATCACCCGCTGAGCGCCGTGGTGCACGCCGCGGGAGTGCTCGACGACGGCGTGATCGGCTCGCTCGATGACGAGCGCCTCGAGCGGGTGCTGGCGCCGAAGGTGGACGGCGCGTGGCACCTGCACGAGCTGACCAGTCACATGGATCTGCGGGCATTCGTGCTGTACTCGTCGGTCGCCGGTACGTTTGGCGGCGCAGGGCAGGGCAACTACGCCGCGAGCAATGCGTTCCTCGATGCGCTCGCCGCCGATCGCGGCGCTCAGGGCCTCCCGGCGACCGCGATGGCGTGGGGGCCGTGGGCGCAGGAGCACGGCATGACCAGCGACCTCGGCACGGCCGACATGGCCCGCATCGCGCGCGGAGGCATGCTCGCGATCCCATCCGCGCAGGGCTTCGAGTTGTTCGACGCCGCGCAGGCCGCCGGCGAGACGCTGACCCTCCCCACGCGGCTTGACACCGCGGCGTTGCACGCCCAGGCGCGCAGGGGAGAGCTGCCCAAGCTGCTGCATGACTTGATCCGCGGACCCTCCCACCGCGGCAGGGCGACCGCGAGCGGGTCCCTCGCGCAGCGGCTGGCGGGACTGCCAGCCGCGGAGCGCGAGCTCGCGGTGTTGGAGCTCGTGCGCGCCCAGGCGGCGGTCGTGCTGGGGCACGCCTCGCCCGAGCTGGTGCAGGCTGGACGAGCATTCAAGGACCTCGGGTTCGACTCGCTGGCGGCGGTGGAGCTGCGCAACAGGTTGCAGAGGGGCACGGGGCTGCGCCTGGCGAGCAGCGTTATGTTCGACTACCCCACGCCCGCCGAGCTGGCCCGGTATCTGCTGAGCAAGGCCGGCGACGGCGGCGCCGTGCCGGTCCGCGCGGCGCTGGCGGCGCCGGTCGCGGTCGACGAGCCGGTCGCGATCGTGGGGATGAGCTGCCGATATCCGGGACCCGCCCACGCGGTGCGCTCGCCGGGGGAGCTGTGGGAGCTCGTCAGCGCGGGCGGGGACGCAATCGGGCCGTTTCCGAGGAATCGCGGTTGGGACCTGGAGGCTCTGCTCGACCCTCGGTCAGGGCATGCGGGAACCAGCGATGTCAGCGAGGGTGGGTTTCTCCATGACGCGGACGAGTTCGATTCCGGCTTCTTCGAGATCGCCCCGCGGGAGGCGCTGGCGATGGATCCCCAGCAGCGTCAGCTGCTGGAAGCCTGCTGGGAGGCGGTGGAACACGCCGGCATCCCTCACGCTTCGTTGCGGGGCAGCCAGACGGGCGTGTTCGCCGGTGTCAGCGCCGCCGGCTACGGGGTTGGCTTGGGCGGTCCGGGCTTGGCCGCGACGCCCGCGGAGTTGGAGGGCTACGGCCTGACCGGGGGCGCGGCGAGCGTGGTCTCGGGCCGGGTGGCGTATGCGCTCGGGCTGGAGGGCCCGGCGTTGTCGGTGGACACGGCCTGCTCGTCCTCGCTCGTGGCGTTGCACCTGGCGTGTGGGGCACTGCGCAAGGGGGAGTGCGCGTTGGCGCTGGCGGGCGGTGTGACGGTGATGGCCGGCCCGGGGATCTTCATCGAGTTCTCGCGCCAGGGCGGTCTGGCGCCCGATGGGCGCTGCAAGCCGTTCGCGGACGCGGCCGACGGGACCGGCTGGAGCGAGGGCGTGGGCATGCTGGTGTTGGAGCGGCTCTCCGATGCGCGGCGCAACGGCCACCAGGTGCTGGCGGTGGTGCGGGGCAGCGCGGTCAACCAGGACGGCGCCAGCAACGGACTGACCGCACCGAATGGTCCCTCCCAGCAGCGGGTCATTCGCCAGGCGCTCGCGAGCGCGGGTCTCCGCCCGGACCAGGTCGACGCGGTCGAGGCGCATGGCACGGGCACCACGCTTGGCGATCCGATCGAGGCGCACGCGCTGATCGAGACCTACGGCCGAGACCGCCAGCGGCCACTGTGGCTCGGGTCGGTCAAGTCGAATATCGGTCACACCCAGGCCGCCGCCGGCGTGGCGGGGGTGATCAAGATGGTGATGGCGCTGCGCCACGGGGTG
>DATMPY010000147.1:0-13574 GCA_035566955.1 Solirubrobacteraceae bacterium
GCCTCTGAGGGCTTGCCGGCCCCACCGGCTTCGAAAGGCTCGCCCGCCCCGCTGGCCTCTGAGGGCTTGCCGGCCCCGTCTGCCTCTGAGGGCTTGCCGGCCCCACCGGCTTCGGAAGGCTCGCCCGCCCCGCTGGCCTCCGCAGGCCCGCCCGCCCCGGCGGTGGACGCGGTGGCGACGAGCGCGATCCGGGAGGCGGAGAACGCGGAGGAGTTCCTGGCGCGGGCACGGGCGCGCACGAGCCTGCCGATCCGAGTGTTGAGCCGGGAGGAGGAGGCGCGCTATGGCTACCTGGCGGCGGTCAACTCGACGACGCTCAGGGAGGGCTGCGCGCTGGACCTGGGAGGGGGCTCGTTGCAACTCGTGGGGGTCCACGAGCGGCGGGCGCGGGAGTCGGGCTCGTGGCGGTTGGGGGCGGTGCGGATGACGGAGCGCTTCCTGCCCAACGGGGGCCTGGCGAAGCCCCGCCAGATCGAGGCCTTGCGCGAGCACGTGGCGCGGGAGCTGGCGAGCGCGCCGTGGCTGCGGGCGACGGGCAGGCGCCTGGTGGGGATCGGGGGCACGGTGCGCAGCCTGGCGGTGGTGGCCCAGCGAGCGCGGGGGCTGCCGGGCAACGGGGTGCAGGGGATGGTGGTGAGCGCGGAGGCGCTGGAGGAGATCGTGCAGCGGCTGGCGGCGCTGACACCGGCGCAGCGGGGCAGCGTGCCGGGGGTGAAGCCGGCGCGAGCGGACCTGATCCTGGCGGGGGCGGTGGTAGTGCAGGGGGCGCTGGAGGCGGGGGGCTTCGAGGCGTTGGAGGCGACGGAGGCGGGCCTGCGGGAGGGGATCTTCTTCGAGCGCCACCTCGCCCAGGGCGGGCCCCGGGAGCCGGGGGGGGAGCCGCCCTTGTTCGCGGACGTGAGGCGTTCCTCGGTGGCGAACCTGGCGGCGCGCTACGGGGTGGACCGGGCGCACACCGAGCACGTGGGGGCGTTGGCGCTGGGGATGTTCGACCAGCTGGCCCGGCTGGGCCTGCACGGGGGGGAGGCGCGGGAGCGGGAGCTGCTGTGGGCGGCGTGCATGCTGCACGACATCGGGATGTCGGTGGACTACGACGATCATCACAAGCACTCGCGCTACCTGATCCTCAACGCGGGCCTGCCGGGGTTCTCCCCGAGGGAGGTGGCGATCGTGGCGCAGGCGGCACGCTACCACCGCAAGGGCCTGCCGGAGCCGGGGCCGCTGGGAGCGCTGTTCGGGGAGGGGGACGCGGAGCGGCTGGACCGCTGCGCGGTACTGCTGCGCCTGGCGGAGGATCTGGAGCGCTCGCGGGACCAGCTGGTGCGGGACACGGTGTTGAGCGCGCGCAACGGGGAGGTGGAGCTGCGGCTGCTGGCGGAGGGGGGCTCGGCGGTGCCGCGCTGGGCGGCGGCGCGGGAGAGCGAGCTGTTCGCGCGGGCGTTCGACCGCGGCCTCTCGGTGGTGGCGTAGCCCGCGAAGGTGGGAGGAGGTCGGCCCCGCGGCTCAGCCGGTGGCGGTGAGGCGGCGCTCGGCGCCGGCGCAGTCGTAGAGGGTGAGGCTGTAGATCGAGTAGCGCGGGGCGCCGAGCCAGTACTGCGAGGGGATGTAGTGGCAGGCGCGGATGACGGCCTTGGTGGCGAGGTTGCCGCCGCGGCTGGAGTAGGCGCCGCCGAGTACCACATAGCGTGCCTCGTGGCGGGCGACGAGGCGGGCGAGGCTGGGGCCGTCGAGGGCGGGGTCGGTGCCGCTGTAGCCGCCCACGGCGCCGGCGCGGAAGCCGAGCAGGATCAGGGCGGCGGAGGTGTTGGAGGAGACGGTCAGGACTTCCCAGCGCCTGGTGGGGTGGCGGGCGTCGATGTAGCGCATCAGGGCATGGTCGACGCGGACGTCGTGGTGGGTGATCCCGTAGGGGCCGAGTGACCCGGCCACGCGCGGTCCGGCGGCGGGGAAGGTACCCTCGACGGGGATCGACCAGGTGGTGGTGGCGAAGGCGGCGGGTGCGATCAGGAGCACGATCAGCACGAGCGCCGTGGCGGGGGCGGCGAGGCGGCGCACGGCGAGCAGCGCCACGACGCCGGCGGCGGCGCCGGCGATCAGCAGGGGGGGGAGCCAGTGGGCGTAGTGTTCGCGGTGCAGCAGCACGAGCTGCCCGGCGACGGTCCCGGCGACGGCGAGGGGGAGCAGCAGCACGCGCCAGTCGCGCACACGGGCGAACTGGGCGAAGGCGAGGGCGCCGGCGCCGATCATGGCGGCGGCCCCGGGGGCGAGGGCGGAGACGTAGTAGGGGTGCACGATGCCCTTGGAGAAGTCGAGGATGAAAGCCTCGGCGAGGAACCAGCCGCCGAGCACGAGCAGCCCCGCGGTGCGCTCGTCGCGCCGGATGCGCTCGAAGCGGGAGTCGGGCCCGAGCCGCGCGCGGGCTCGGCTCACCCAACTCACGGGCACGCGGCCTGCGCTCGGGTCGGCTGGAGCGGCGCTTGCGTCGGCTGGAGCAGCGGGCGGGTCGGCTGGGGCAGGGCTCGGGTCGGCTGGGGCCGCGCTCGGGTCGGCCTCGGGGCCGTGGGGCCCCCGCGGGGGCCAGAGGACGCTCAGGGCGAGCGCGATCAGCCCGAACAGGGCGAAGGGCAGCATCCAGGAGCCCTGGCCGCCGAGCCCGTAGTGAAAGAGACGCAGCGGGCCGGTGTTGCCGCCGAAGGGGGTGGGGTTGGCGTAGTGCCCGTCGGGCAGGATCCTGTTGGGGAGGTGCCTGGGGGCGGCGGTGCGCTTGGCGCTCAGGATGGTGTGCGTGCGCCGCCGAAACGGCGCGACGGCGCCGAGGTGCACGAAGATCTGGTTGGGCCCCCCGATCTGCCCGTCGACGCGGCCGAAGCCGTTGTAGCCGAAGGTGAGGTTGAGCTCGGTGTTGTCGGTGGACCCCCCGACGTAGGGGCGCTGGGAGGCGGGGGTGGCTTCCACGAGGGCGATCCACGAGAAGGAGACCGCGCCGAGCACGACCCCGGCGGCGATCAGCTTGAGCAGGCGGCGCAGTGGTGGCTCGGGGGCGCAGAGCAGGTAGCCGAGGGCGATCCCGGGGACGACGAGGTAGGCGGCGAGGGTCTTGACGTTGAACGCGAGCCCAACCGCCGTAGCGCTGGCGAGCAGGGGCAGCCAGCCACCTGTGCGGATGGCGCGCAGGGCGGCGCCGCAGGCGAGGATCATGAGCAGGATCAGGACGGGGTCCACGCCGTTGTCGCGGGAGACGGCGACGTAGGAGGGGAACACGGCCAGCGCGAGCGCGCCGCCGAGCGCGGCGAGCTGGCCGAAGGGCCGGCGCATGACGGCGTAGAGGAGGGCCACCCCGAGCACCCCGATGAGCGCCTCGGGGAGCAGCAGGCTGAGGGGGGAGAAGCCAAACAGCTTGGCGCTCAGCGCCTGTACCCACAGGGCGAGGGGGGGCTTGTCGACGGTGACCAGGCCGCCGGGGTCGAAGGAGTTGAAGAGGAAGTTGTGCAACGAGCCGAGCATCGCCTTGACGCCGGCGGAGTAGAAGACGTTGGCGTAGCCGTTTTTCGAGAGCTGCTCGGTATTGAGCACCGCGGAGAGGACGAGCACCGGCAGGAGCGCCACCCAGCCGACCAGTGAGCGCCAGGCGGGCAACGAGACAGCCGGCCGCGCGCGCTTGGGGGCGGCGACCGGCACCGGCAAGGTCGTGGCATCCCCGGTGGGCGGGGCAGGGCTCTGAGGGATGGAGGCGCTCATCGGTGGGCGGAAAGCAAAGCGGAAACGATGCTAAGAGAGCATTAAGACCTAAGAGCGCCCGAAGAGCGGTGTCCTATGCCTCATCCGTCGAGCGCGTCGAGCAGCCGGGCGAGATCGTTCTCGTCGTTCCACGCGCCGACGGAGGCGCGCAGCCAGGGGCGCCCGGGGATGTCGCGCAGGACGATCCCCCGGGCGGCGAGGCGCTCGCGCTCGGCGGGGGGGTCGGGGCTCGAGAAGGTTACGAGCGTGGTCTGCTCGCCCCCGCCCGCAACCTCCCGCCCGGCCGCGGCGAGTTGCGCGGCGAACTGGGCGGCGAGCAGGCGGGCGCGCTTATGGATGGGATCCCACCCGCCCCCACCCGCCTGTGCGAGCACCTCGCAGGCGGCCAGCGCGCAGGCGACGGTCTCGGCGCTCAGCGAGAGGGCGTCCAGGCGGCGGGCGTCGTCGTGCAGGCGGGCCTCCAGGCCGGCGCCGGGGTCGGCGAGGTTGGCGTAACCGCGGCGGCCCACCGCGAGGCGCTCGCGCAGCTCGGGGCTCACGTAGAGCATGCCGGTCCCGTCGGGCCCACAGAGCCACTTCTGCCCGGGGCCCGCGTAGGCGGCGCAACCGAGGGCGCGCACGTCGGTGGGGATCGCGCCCACCCCCTGGGCGCCGTCGAGCAGCACTGGCACGCCGGCTTGGGCGAGCTCGGCTGCGATCGCGCACCCGGTCATCCAGCTCACGTGGGAGCACGCGATCAGGCGCGTGTGGGGCCCCACCGCGGCGGGCACCTCGGCCCAGGGCGCGACGCGGATCGCCACCCCGCTCAGCTCGCGGGCGCCCGCGAGGGAGCCGAGCAGGCCGGGGTGCTCCTCGTCGCTGGTGAGGATCTCATCGCCCGCCCCCAGGCCGAGGCCGCCGAGTACGAGCGCGAGCCCTTCGGAGGTGCAGGTGGTGAGCGCCACGTCCTCGGCGGGGCAGCCGAGGAGCGAGGCGTAGGAGCGGCGTAGGGAGCTGTTCAGCTCGGCGCGGCGTTCGAAGTGGCTGTGGGCACGGCCCTCGTGGGCCTCGAGCCGCAGCTGCCGCGCGGCGGCCTGGATGGCGGCGAGCGGCAGGGGACCGTCGGTACCGGCGTTGAGGTAGGCGAGGTGCTCCAGGACGGGGAACTGCTGGCGCAGGGCGGGGGCGTCCACGGCGGGGGAGGATAGCCGCAAGGATTCGCCCGGGCTGGCATACTGATCGTTTCACCATATCCGAATGGTTGGGTGGGAATCTAAGAAGTGGGGTGGATGGGCGGAGGCGCCCATGCGTGCGAGGATCGGGACACAGGGACACACACACACGGAGAGACACACGAGACCGGGGAGGGGAGGTGAGATGGGCGGAGCTGACATGCAAGCGCCGCTGTGGGAGCCCTCGTCGCGGGCGCGAGAGCGGGCGACGATGACCCGTTTCATGCGCTGGGTCGCCGAGCGGGAGGGCCGTGCGGGCGGCTTCGTAGACTACGAGGAGCTGCGGCGGTGGTCGGTGGATGAGCTCGAGCGCTTCTGGGCGGCGATCTGGGAGTTCTGCGGGGTGCGCGCCTCGCGCCCGTACGAGCGGGTGCTCGCGAGCCGCGCGATGCCAGGCGCGCGGTGGTTCGCGGGAGCGGAGCTCAACTACGCGGAGAACATGCTGTGCGACCGGGGGTCGGTCGCGGGCGGCGGGCCGGAGGGCTCCTCCGGGGCGAGCGCTCCCGATCGCTCGGGGGCGATCGCGGTGGTGCACGCCTCCGACCGAAGCCGGGAGACACCGGCCGTTGGCCGGCATCCCCGTTTCGACCGAAGCGGGGAGACACTCGCCTGCGACCGAAGCGGGGAGACACTCGCCTCCGGCGAGCATCCCCCGTTCAGCCAGCATCCCCGTTTCGACCGAAGCCGGGAGACACCGGCCGTTGGCCGGCATCCCCGTTTCGGCCAGCGCGACCCGAACGCGATCGCGGTGCTGCATGCCTCCGAGCTGCGTCCGCTGGCGGAGCTGACCTGGGGGGAGCTCTCCGCGCAGGTGGCCGCGGTGGCGGGCGGGCTGCGCGCGCTGGGGGTGGGCAGGGGGGACAGGGTGGTGGCGTACATGCCCAACATCCCAGAGACCCTGATCGCCTTCCTGGCGAGCGCCAGCCTGGGGGCGATCTTCTCGAGCGCGGCGCCCGAGTTCGGGGCGCGCAGCGTGATCGATCGCTTCGCTCAGATCGAGCCCACGGTGCTGCTCGCCGTGGACGGCTATCGCCACGGGGGGAAGGATTTCGACCGCCGTGCGATGGTGGGGGAGATCCTCGCGGAGCTGCCCACCGTGCGCCACGCGGTGCTCCTGCCCTACCTGCTTGAGGGCGAGCGTGAGGTTCCCGCCGGTTGGCCGGGGGGCCTCACGTGGGGCGAGCTGTGCGAGCGCGGCGCGGGATACGAGCTGGTCTTCGAGCAGGTGCCCTTCGATCACCCCCTGTGGGTGCTGTACTCCTCGGGCACCACGGGCTTGCCGAAGGCGATCGTGCACGGCCACGGGGGCATCTTGGTGGAGCAGCTGAAGAAGAGCTACCTGCACCTGGACCTGCAGCGGGGGGACCGCATGTTCTGGTTCACCACCACGGGCTGGATGATGTGGAACTTCCTGATTGGCTGCCTTTTCACGGAGGCGGCGATCGTGCTCTACGACGGCAGCCCGGGCCACCCGGACATGGGGGCAATGTGGGCGCTGGCGGAGCGTACGGGGATGACCTGCATGGGCGTGAGCGCGGGCCTCTTGAGCGCGAGTGAGAAGGCGGGGGTGAAGCCGGGGCGGGACTACGACCTGAGCGCCCTGCGCAGCATCGGCTCAACCGGCTCGCCGCTGGCGCCGGAGGGCTTCGCCTGGGTGTACCGAGATGTCAAGCCGGATGTGTGGCTGTTCTCCACGAGCGGGGGCACCGACGTGTGCACGGCGTTCGTGGGGGGCTGCCCGCTGCTGCCCGTATACGAGGGCGAGCTCCAGTGCCGCGTGCTGGGGTGCGCGGTGGAGGCGTGGGACGAGCAGGGGCGCAGCCTTCTCGACGAGGTGGGGGAGCTCGTGCTGAGAGAGCCCCTGCCCTCGATGCCGCTGTTTTTTTGGGAAGACCCACCCGCCCACGACCCACCCACCGGCTCTCCCACGGACCGGCTCGCAAACCCGCCCGTGGGGGAGCGCTACCGGGAGAGCTACTTCTCGATGTACCCCGGGGTATGGCGGCACGGGGACTGGATCCGGATAACCCCGCGGGGCGGGGCTGTGATCTATGGCCGCTCGGACGCCACGATCAACCGCCAGGGGGTGAGGATGGGGACCAGCGAGATCTACCGGGCGGCGTGCGCGATGGGGGAGGTGGTGGACGCCCTCGTGGTCGATATCCCCCGGGGGCCCGCGGACGGGGAGCCCGGGGGGGAGCTGCAGATGTGGCTGTTCGTGGTGCTGGCCCCCGAGATTGAGCTGGACGAGGAGCTGGTGGGCAGGATCAAACGACGGATTCGCGAGGACTGCTCGCCGCGGCACGTCCCCAACGAGGTGTTGCAGATCGAGGAGGTCCCGCGCACGCTGTCGGGCAAGATCCTGGAGGTGCCGGTGAAGCGGATCCTGATGGGCATGCCCGCGGGAGAAGCGGCCAGCGTGGACTCGCTGGCGAACCCGCGAGCGCTCGACTACTTCGTGGAGCTCGCGCGGCGGCTGAAGCGCTGATCGGCGAAGTCCGTCGTGGAGCTCGCGCGGCGGCTGAAGCGCTGACCGGCGAAGTCCGCAAGCGCTGAGCGGCGGGTCCGGGGCTGGCTTCAGTGCGCGGGTGCCCAGGCCGCGGGGCGAGATGGGCTGGGGGTCGATCCGGATCGACTCGTTGGAGCGGCTTCGGGAGGAGTCCGTGCGGGGGGCGTCGAACAACGGGGCCGATGAAGAGAACCGCATCAACCCCCGTGGCCGAGGCGCCCATCAACGCTCGAGCCGGCCGTTCCACCATCGAAGAGCGCCAGAGCCTCTCCCAGTACATCCAGACCCGCTTCGAGGAGTGCTCGCGCTCCCAGAAGGATGTGGCGCAGTACATCGTCGACCACCTCGACGAGGCCGCCTTCCAGACCGCGGAGGAGCTGGCGCGCCGGGCGAACACATCCAGCTCCACCGTGGTCCGCTTCTCCCAGGCACTGGGGTTCGAGGGCTTCCCCGAGCTGCAGGCCGCCGCGCGGGACGAGTACCGGCGGGTGCATACGAGGGGCGGGGGGGGATCGAGTCAATCTGCAAAGGGCAACTCCGCGCCGTTGTTCTCGCTGGACCAGAACGAGTTCGAGGCGGCCTTGGCGGCCGACCACCTGAACGTGGAGGAGACCGCCCGCAAGGTCTCGCGGGTGGCGGTGGACGAGTTGATCGACGCGATCGTCAGCGCTGAGAAGGTGCTGGTGGCGGGCACCGACCAGATGGCGTTCTTCGCCAGCTACCTGCGCCACCTGCTGATGCTGCTCGACCTGCGCGTGGACGTTGTGGCGAGCCCCTCTCAGGAGGCGCTCAGCCGGCTGGGGCGGATCGACGAGGGGACGCTCGTGATCGGCCTCTCCGCGGGGCGCCCGCACCCGCTGGTGGTGCGCGCGATGAAGCTCGCCCGCCACCGCAAGGCGCGCACGGCGGCGGTAACCGACGCGACCCTCTCGGAGGTGGCCAAGCTCGCACAGATCAAGCTCTACTACTCCTCCAACAGCCCCGCCTACGTGCGCTCCCACGCGGCCCTGCTGAGCCTCATCCAAGCGCTCGCCTATGGGGTCTACTCGCGCGACAGCGCCCAGTACGAAGACCGCATCAAGGCGTTTCGGCTGAAGTAGAAAACCCTTTGGGGGACCCTGCCGCATGCGGCAGGGTCAGGAGGGCCGCATGCGGCCCTCCTTGGGACGGCCACATGTGGCCGTCCCTCCGGGCCGCACATGTGCGGCCCGGCAGGTCGGCGCATGCGCCGACCTGAACTGAACTGAATTATCCCAAGCGGTCCTTACCCTGCCTCTGCCGCATTGCGGCGCGCCCTCGCCGCCGGAGGCGGGCCCCGGACTCACGAACCGAGGGTTGGCGGGTTCGACTCCCGCCGGGGGGCGCTGCTACATTACAGACACGTGAGTCCAGGGCCCCGTTTATTCGGCGGCAACCTCGGTTCGTAGGCGGCCCGCACAAGCGGGCCGTTTGCGTACTCGGACATGCAAGCTATTCTCACCCCATGCGCGACGAGGCGACATTCACGGTCAAGGCCGGCTTGGCGGAGATGCTGAAGGGCGGGGTGATCATGGACGTGGTCACCCCCGAGCAGGCGAAGGTCGCCGAGGACGCGGGCGCCGCGGCGGTGATGGCGCTGGAACGGGTGCCCGCGGACATCCGCCGCGACGGGGGGGTGGCGCGAATGTCTGACCCCGAGATGATCGCGGGGATCCAGGAGGCGGTGAGCATACCCGTGATGGCCAAGGCGCGGATCGGCCACTTCGTGGAGGCCCAGGTGCTCCAGGCGTTGGAGGTGGATTATGTCGACGAGTCGGAGGTGCTCACCCCCGCGGATGAGGCCAACCACATCGACAAGTGGGCCTTCAAGGTGCCCTTCGTGTGCGGGGCCACCAACCTCGGCGAGGCGCTGCGCCGCATCGGGGAGGGGGCGGCGATGATCCGCTCCAAGGGGGAGGCCGGCACCGGGGACATCGTGGAGGCGGTGCGCCACATGCGCGTGATCACGGGGGCGATCCGTCGCCTGGGGATCCTGCAGGAGAGCGAGCTGGCCACGGCCGCCAAGGAGCACGGGGCGCCACTGGATTTGGTGCGCCAGGTTGCCGCGGAGGGCCGGTTGCCGGTGGTGCTGTTCTGCGCGGGCGGAATCGCCACGCCGGCGGACGCCGCATTGATGATGGCGCTGGGCGCGGAGGGGGTGTTCGTGGGCTCGGGGATCTTCAAGTCCGAGGACCCCCCCACCAGGGCGCGGGCGATCGTGGAGGCCACCACCCACTGGCAGGACCCCGAGCGCGTGGCCCGGGCCTCGCGGGGCCTCGGCACCGCGATGGCGAGCCTCGAGAGCTCCAAGCTGGGGGACGAGCAGCTTCTGGCGCAGCGCGGCTGGTAGTGAGAGACGAGGGGCCGCTGGCCGAAACGGGGACCGATTGGGGAGCCACTCGCTCCGCCGAAGCCGGGGGACGCTCGCCTTTGGCGAGCATCCCCGTTTCGGCCAGCATCCCCGAATCGGCCAGCGCCGGAGGCGCGTGTCTCCCGGCTTTGGTCGGGGTGCTGGCCCTGCAGGGCGGCTTCGAGGCGCACGCGCGGATGCTGCGCGGGTTGGGGGCCACTGTGCGCGAGGTGCGCACGCCCGCTGATCTGGAGCGCATCGAGGGCCTCGTGATCCCGGGAGGGGAGTCGACCACCATGACCCTCGGGATCGAGCGCGAGGGCCTCGGAGAGCCGTTGCGGGAATTGATCGCCGACCAGCCCGCGGATGGCCGCGGGGGGATCGGTGGGATTCCGGTGCTGGGCTCGTGCGCGGGGCTGATCCTGCTCGACCGCGAGCACCTCGGATTGATGGACATACGCGCCGAACGCAACGCCTTCGGCCGTCAGATCAAGAGCTTCGAAGCGGATGTCGAGCTGCGCGGGATCGCGGGGGGACCGTTACGGGGGGTCTTCATCCGCGCCCCCTGGATCGCCGAGCACGGCCCGGGAGTGGAGATCCTCGGGGAGGTGGATGGCCACGCGGTGGCCGCCCGCGAGGGGGAGCGGCTGGCGGTGGCCTTTCACTCCGAGCTCACCGCGGATGACCGGCTGCACCGGCTGCTGCTCGACGCCGTGGCGCGGCGCCGGGCACACGCGTGAGGGGGGCACGGTCCACCACCGATTCGGGGAGACGCCCACGGGCGGTGAGCTCTCCGCGGTCGCCGAAGTCGAGGTCGATCGCGCCCCGCGCCCCCCGTGCCTGCGCCGCCGGCGCCGTCGCGGCTGGTGCGGGGATCAGGGGCTCTTCGAGGACCGCGAGCACGCGGTTGATCGCCTCGTGGATCTCGCCCGCCAGGCGACCTTCGTCGTCGAGCTGGGTGGCCTCGTCGAAGGGCCAGGAGCGGCTGACGTGGATGCTGGGCCGCAGGTGCGCGCTGCGGCGTCCGAGCGTGCGCAGGAAGGTCTCGAGGCGCGCTTTGTCGCGCGCCGAGGCGTAGCGGCGGCGTAGCAGCCAAGGCCACAGCTCGGAGAGGATCGTGTCCGGGTTGTGGGCGCCGACGTACCCCCAGTCCTCACCCTGCCAGCGGCGCGCATAGGTGGGGGCGTCGAGACGGCAGGTCAGGTAGACGCGCGTGCGGGCCGGCGCGTTGCGGAACCCGAGCTGGGGCTGGGGCTCCACGCGCCACGCGCCGCTGCCGTCGGGGAGCTCCGAGAGGCGCTCCGCGTGGCCCGCTCCGTAGAGGTGCTCGGCCTGGCGCTTGAGCTCGCCCGGCCACGTGTGCAGGAGCAGCCGGTGACCGTCGAAGTCCAGCGCGGCGCGCTGCAGCGAGATGGCGCCGATCGCCGTGTCCAGGCGCACGTGGGCTAGCCCGATGCGCTCGGGCTGCAGGCCAGTGGCTTCGCGCAGCAGCGAGCGCAGCCGCCACTTGCGTCGCACCGGGTCCACGCCGACGCGGCGCAGCGAGCCGAACGGGAGCAGGTGCCCGAAATCTTGGTGGGCGTAGGCGAGCATGTCCTGCACGAGCGCGCGCTCGGCGGGGCTCAGCACCCCGAGCTCGACCAGCCGCCACCACGACTCGAGCAGGTCGTGCCAGCGCAGCACGCACGTGCGCCGCTCCGCGAAGCGCGCCGGGCCGAGGTTGAGCTCGCCCACGCGATGGCCGTTGCGTTTCGCCCAACTCGTGCAGACCTTGCTCTCCAGCAGCACCACTAGCTCGGGGTCGAAGCGCAGCACTCCGTCGAAGCGCTGTCCGCGGCTGGTGTCGCGGACCTCCCCGTCGGGCTCCTCGGGTTCGGTGTCGGGGGTCAGGAAGACCGACACCAGGCGCCCGCGGAGCACCTCCCCGCGGGCGGCGCTCTCCTCTGAGGCGTCCACGATATGGGTTGCCTGCATGTCCACCGTGCAGTCCGGCAGCTCGCTCTGGGAGCGCTCCCCGATCGCGCGCAGCAGGGTCTCGCGGGCCAGCGGGACCAGGCGCAGGACGATCATCGCCGCGCGCGTGAGCTGGTCCTCGTGCGTGCGCCCGAGGTCCCGGTATGGGTCGAACACGTTCAGGTGCGGGTTCGCGGTGGCGCTGTCCACAGCGCTCCTCCCATCTCTTCCCGGTAGCACGCGATCGAGTATGGCTCCATCGAGTGCACCCCCATCGAGTACGACCCCATCCGGTGCAACGACGACCTCCCTCACGGCTGCGTGTGGCGCGCCGATCACCGAGCCAGCGTGTACATCGGATCAGCGAACTATCATAGACTTTAGCGCAACCCAGCGTTTCTGCAAACGCCGCGGCCGGTTTGCGAGGATATGTGCCGATGCGCATCGCAGCGTCCGCAGACGACGCGAACGTGCTCGCACTCGGCCTCCGCTCGACCTCAGAGGCGCAACTGCGCGAGATCCTCGACGTGTGGCTCACGGGGGAGCCATCCGCCGAGGCAGGGGACCGCGCGAACGTCGAGCACCCGGCGAAAATCGAGAGCGGCTGAGCGAGCCGCGCTCAGCCGCCTGCGTAGAACGCCACATTCGTGGTCAAGTAGCGGCCTCAACCTGCCGACTACCTGGGGAAGCCATTTGCTTCTCCATGGCTATGCGTACTTCCCTTTCAACGCTTCGGTCCCTCCTCCGCCCGACAGGCGGCCATTCGCTGCTCCGGGCGCCCTTCGGCACCCGCGGACAACGGCGGGCCACAGTTCGAAGCTCGGAGGCCGGCTTCGCCCTGGTCGAACTGCTGGTCGCCTCCGCCGCGGCCACGCTCGTGCTCACGGCGACGATCGCCCTGCTCGTCTCCGGCCAGCAGATCCAGGCGCGCGACTCGGCGTGGGGGATCACGCTGCAGGAAGGTCGCGCCGGCTTCGCGCACATGCTGCGCGACATGCGGCAGGCATCCAAAGTCGAAGAAGCGAAAGCCGGCGCGATCGTCTTCCGCGCCACGATCTCGGGCACCAACTGGACGATCAAGTACGAATGCGGCGTCAGCCAGCCGGGCACGAAATACACCGAGTGCGTCCGCTTCGCCGCCGAAGAAGGCAAAGCGCTGCCGAGCTCCGGCACGGCGATCGTGCGCGATGTGCTGAACGGGAGCACGGTCTTCTCCTACTCGCCGAGCACCGCCGCGCCCACGGTTGCGACGGCGAAGATCGAAATCCCGGCCAAGGGAACGCTCAAACAGGCGACGGGCAGCGGCTACACGCACATGGTCGTGCTCGAAGACGCCGCCTTCATGCGCAACCTCTACCTCAAAGGATGAGATGAGAGCGCTGCCCAGTCCCCTCCGATCGCCCACCCCGCGCCCGTGCGCCGAGGATGGCTTCTCGCTGATCGAAGTGATGATCGCCGCGCTCGTTCTGACCGTGGCGATTCTCGGGCTGGCCGGTGCCTTCAGCAGCGCGCGCAAGCTCACGCTGCTCTCCGAACGTCGCACGGCGATGGCCTACCGTGTGCAACTGGAGATCGAGCGCCTGCAGGGCTACTCTTATAGCGAACTGGCAATGGCCTCGGCGCCGGCCCATTCCAGCGAAAAAAGCAGCCCCGACTACTACATCACCGAAGGCGTCGAACCCACTTACCAGTACGGCACAAGCGCTGGCGAAACCGAGGCGCTCGTGGTCAACAAAGTAACGGGCGTCGCGGCGGCCACTCCGAGCGGCAGGCAGTGCGCGGAAAAGGTCGGAGC
>DATMPY010000148.1:0-7636 GCA_035566955.1 Solirubrobacteraceae bacterium
GGCTGGGGTATGCGGGGGTGTGGTTCTACCGCCAGCGCCGCGTCGATATCTACAGCCTCGGGGACAACCGCCGGGCGCTGCTCTACGGGGCGATCGGGGTGGCGGTGGTGACGCTGGCGGCCAAGACGCGGATGTGGGAAACCGGCTTCGGGGAACTGGTGTGGTTCGTGCTGCTGGCCCTGGTGGTGTACACGCTGTTCGCGCTCTACCGCTACTCGCGCAGCTATTGAGCTGGATTCCCCGCCCGCAGTTTGGCCGCCTCCTCGGGGCTCCGCCTTCCGGTCAGCGCCACCTCGGCGCCCGATCCCGCTCGTGCCCAGTGGTGACCGCGACCCTCCCCAGATCGTGACGGCGACCCTCGCCGAGCAGCGCCGCCGCCTCCCGGACCAGCCGGGGGTGTACCTGTTCCGCGATGGGCGGGGCCGGGTGGTGTACGTGGGCAAGGCCAAGTCGATCCGCAAGCGGGTGGCCTCGCACTTCACCAAGGCGGAGGTGGGTGGGCAGGGAGCCAATTCCCCGGGGCACGCGGAGATGGTGGGGGCGGTGGAGCAGATCGAGTTCGTGGTGGTGGCCTCCGAGGCGGAGGCGCTGCTGGCGGAGCAGGGCTTCATCAAGCAGTACCGCCCCCGCTTCAACATCCGCCTGCGCGACGACAAGTCCTACCCGTTCATCGCCATCTCCCTGGACGAGGACTTCCCGCGGGTGTACTTCACCCGCGAGCGCCACCGCCCGGGGCGGGCGTACTTCGGCCCGTACTCCAACGCCAAGCGGGTGCGCAGCACGCTGGACCTGCTCACCAAGGTGTTCATGTTCCGCTCCTGCACCGGCCCCGAGCCGGGGCGGCGCAGCGGCAACCCGTGCCTGGACTACTACATCAAGCGCTGCGAGGCCCCCTGCGTGGGGTACGTCTCCCGCGCGGACTACCGCCGCAACATCGACGGCGTGGTGGACTTCCTCTCGGGGCGCTACCGCGCGATCGAGCGCGACCTGGAGGCGCGGATGCGCGCGGCGGCGGCGGCCCAGGAGTACGAGCAGGCCACCCTGGAGCGCAATCGGCTGCGCGCGGTGCACTCGCTGCTGGAGCGCCAGCGGGTGGCCAACGAGTCGGTGGGCACCCTCGACGCGGTGGCGGTGGCGCTCGACGGGACGGAGGCCAACGCCCAGGTCTTCCAGGTGCGCGACGGGGTGCTCTCCGACCGCCAGTCCTTCTACCTCGCCAACGAGACCGAGCGCGACCTGGCGGAGGTGGCGGAGGAGTTCATGCTCCAGTACTACGCCGGCCACAGCTCGATCCCCGCCCAGATCGTGGTGCAGCGGGAGCTCGTTCAGGCCCGCCGGCCCGTGGGGTCGGATGCGGTGGATGCCAGGGCAACCGGGGGTGTGGGCGATGAGCGGAAGCGGGGCGGGAGGCAGGGTAAGAGTGACGAGCGGGCAGCGGGCAACGGGGCCGCGGGCGTGGAGGCCCTCGCGGAAGCCCTGGCGAGCCGTCGCGGGGGGCCGGTCGAGCTGCGTGCGGCGGAGCGGGGGGACAAGCGCCGGATCCTCGAGCTGGCCGAGCGCAACGCGCGCCTGGCGCTGGACCAGGAGCACCTGCGCGCGGAGCGCCGCCGCCAGAGCCGGGTGGAGGCGCTGGAGGGGCTGCAGAGCGCGCTTGGCCTGGATGTGCCCCCGGTGCGGATCGAGTGCTTCGACATCTCCAACCTCGGGGGCACCCACACGGTGGCTTCGATGGTGGTGCTGGAGGGTGGGGCACCCAAGAAATCGGACTACCGCCGCTTCAAGATCCGCACGGTGGAGGGCTCCGACGACTACGCCGCGATGGCCGAGGTGCTCGCTCGCCGCCTGGCGCGGTGGGAGCGCCAGGCGGATCTGTCCCCGCACGACCCCGAGTACGACGCGAGCTTCGCCACGCTGCCCAACGTGGTCGTGATCGACGGCGGGCGCGGCCAGTTGGCGGCGGGGGTGAGGGCGCTGGCGGGTTTCCGCGAGCGGGGGGTGGCGGTGATCTCGCTGGCCAAGCGGATCGAGGAGGTCTTCATCCCCGGCCGCCGCGCCCCGCTGGTGCTCGACCACCGCACCCCCGAGCTGCAGCTGCTGCAGCGCGCCCGCGACGAGGCCCATCGCTTCGCCATAACCCACCACCGCACCCGCCGCGATCGCGCCCTCACAAGCTCCCTGCTCGACGAGCTCCCGGGGATCGGCCCCGCGCGCAAGCGCGCCCTGCTCGCCCACTTCGGCTCCCCCGAGGCGGTCCTCGCGGCCTCCCGCGAGGAGCTGCAGGCGGTGCCCGGGCTGCCCCCGAAGGTCGCCCGGGAGCTGCACGCGCACCTCAACCGCGCGGGGTGAGTTGCGAGCGAGGGTGGCCTGCGCGCGAAGGCTCGCCGGGGAGCTGCACGCCTACCTCAAACCGCACGGGGCGAGGGAAGCGTAGGGAGGTGCGGGAACGCGACCCTGCGCTCCCGCACCCTGTCTGACTGCGTCACCGTCCACGTTGCGACTGGCTTGCGCGCTGAGATCAGGTCTGTGACCGAATCGCGGCTGCGATCAGGTCAGCGAGCGTGGTCCGAGCCGACGGGTCGGTGTTCGTAAGTATCAATGCACCTCCCACCAATGATCTTTGCCTTTGAGCGCGAAGAGCGTCTTGCCTTCCCAACGGACTTCTTCGGCGCCTTTTACTTTCAGTTCGTTGACCTGCCATTCTATCGCTTTTTCTTTTTCGTTTGCCCAAAACACCGTCGTTTTTGGTGTAAATTCAACTTCGTGAGTTTCAGTGTGTTCGGTTTCGGGGCGACCTAACTTTTTCCCCAGGCAGCAGTCGTGGCTGTGTGAGTTTTGTTCAGTTTCGATCTGGAACGTACCTTTTATGGCGCATTTGCTGCCTCCTAAAACGAGGCTTTTCACAAAGATTTGCACGCCTGTTTCTTTTTCAAGCTTTGGCCTGACCCAGATCAGCGCCTGTGATTTTTCACCGATTTCTTGCACTTCTTTATCTGCGGCTTCTTTGGATGCAAACACTAGGTTCATGGAGAGTGGCGTTGTTTCGAACTTACCACTTTCGCCGACCGTGCATTCTGCGCCTTCCAGGCTGCATTCTTCGAAGACTACGACGCCTTCGCCTGCTCCACCCCATCCGTTCCCTTTTTCGCCTTCGCCTCCAAATATCTTGCCTTCTCTTAGTTTGACGGCTTTGCATATCACAGCTACTTTCGAACCGCCGATCGTCAGTGAAAATCTCTGCGTGGCGACCGTTTTGCCTTCCACGACTTCTGTTTCGGTGTTCAATTTACCAAGCAGTTCCCATTTGCCTTTGCCTTCTTTCGAGCATTCTGAATTTTCAAATTTGCCTTCCGGTCTTTCTTGGCACCACCTGAATTCGGGGTTGTGGATCGCTGCGAGCGCGGACGACGCGTTCGCAGCGCCAATCGCAAGCATCGAGATTAGGCATAGCCCGAGCATCTTGATCTTCGGGTGACCGATCATCGTGTTTCTATCTCCCTGGCTGGTTTTTTTATTGACGTGGCTTGTGGGCCACGACTCCTGATGTCCTGCGCAGGGGCGGAGACGCCCTGGCGAGGGCTCTCCTGGCTTGTCGCCGTTGGTCTCCCCGGAATCCGGAAAAGACGCCGGGACGGATCGACCTACTTTGAATAAGTTGCAGATATGTGTATCACGCTGCTAGTCAGATCTCAAGGCGTAAAATACCCGCGGTCAGCTCGGCTGCGACTGCAACGGCGGCGGCACCTGGGCTGGGCGGTGGCCGCGTCGCACGGGCGCCAAGACGCTTCCCGCGGCACCGCCCGCGTGCCGGTACTGCCGTAGGCGTCCGCGAGACGCGGCACAATCAGCCCATGTCCGTCTTCAGGCCACTGCGCAGCCCACTGCGATCTCAGAGCGAGCCGGCCGTGGAGTCCAAGCTCCAGGAGCTGGTGGTGATCACGGGGTTCTCGGGCGCGGGGAAGTCCACGGCGATGAACGTGTTCGAGGACGCGGGCTACTTCTGCGTGGACAACCTCCCCCCGGAGATGATCCGCTCGCTGGTGGAGCTGTTCGTCCACAAGGGCTCCAAGGTGGAGCGCGCCGCGGTGGTCTCCGATGTGCGCGGGGGGGTCTACTTCGAGGCGCTGCAGGCCGTGGTGGACGACCTCAAGTCGCTCGGCCTGGATCACCACGTGCTGTTCCTGGAGGCCGCCGAGCAGACGCTCGTCAACCGCTACAAGGAGACCCGCCGCCGCCACCCGCTCGCACCCGACGGCTCGGTCGCGGCGGGGGTGGCGGCGGAGCGCGCGCTGCTCGAGCCCTTGCGCAGCCGGGCGGACGTGGTGATCGACACCACGGGCATGTCCGCGGCGATGCTGCGCGGCAAGATCGCCGACGAGCTCGTGCCCCACCGCGCCGCGGGGCGCCTGGCGCTGACGTTCATGAGCTTCGGCTTCAAGCACGGCCCCCCCCGCGAGGAGGACCTCGCGTTCGACGTGCGCTTCCTGCCCAATCCCCACTACGTGCCCGAGCTGCGCGAGCTGACCGGCAGGGACTCCAGGGTGGTCGAGTACGTCGCCCGCGACGGGCGCCTGGAGGAGCTCTACGAGCGGCTCTACGCGCTGCTCGACTTCCTGCTGCCCCAGTATGTGGCGGAGGGCCGCGCCCACCTGGTGGTGGCGATCGGCTGCACCGGCGGGCGCCACCGCTCGGTGGCCGTGGCCGAGCACCTCGCTGCGCGCTACCGCGAGCACGAGGACGTGACCGTGGCCGTTACCCACCGCGACATCGACAAGCGCTCCCGCGACGCCTAGCGCCGATAATTCCGCCGATGATCGACCACCTGGGAGTCGAGGTCGGGGACCTCGCGCGCTCTGCGGCTTTCTACGACGCGGTCTTCTTCGCGATCGGGGTGCGCCGGGTGCACGCGGGGGAGCATGCGATCGCCTACGGGGTGACCGCCCCATGCTTCTGGATCGTCACCCGCGGGCGGCCCCCCGCGGCGGGCTATGGCCACGTCGCCTTCCGCGCCGCGGGGCGAGTGGCGGTCGACAGCGCCTACGCCGCCGGCCTCGCCGCGGGCGGCCGCGGCGACGGCGAGCCGGGCCCGCGGACCCGTTACGGCCCGCTCTACTACGCCGCCTACCTGCTCGATCCCGACGGGTTGCGCGTGGAGATCGTCGCCAACTCTCGCTGAGGCTCCAGACTCTGGGAGGCGCGGTCCGCTAGCCTGTCGCCCACAGCCGGGTCGTCGGGGTAACGCTCCTACGGGCCGGCGTCGTTCGTTTTGCTTCATGTTCGTCAAGGAGGCGCAAGGAAGAATGCCCGTACGCGTTGCAGTCAACGGATTCGGCCGGATCGGCCGCAACGTGCTCCGCGCCGCGAAGGCCCGTGGGCAGGACACTGCGGATATCGAATGGGTCGCCGTCAACGACCTCACCGATGCCCCCACGCTGGCCCACCTGCTCAAGTACGACTCGATCATGGGCCCCTACAAGGGCACCGTGCAGGCGCTCCAGGGCGCCATCGAGGTCGATGGCCGCGAGCTCAAGGTCCTGGCCGAGACCGATCCCGCCAAGCTCCCCTGGGAGGAGCTCGGGGTCGACGTAGTGATTGAGTCCACCGGACGCTTCACCGACCGCGCGCACGCCGCCATCCACCTGGAGCGGGGGGCGAAGAAGGTCATCATCTCCGCCCCCGCCGTCGAACCGGACGTTACCGTCGTGCCCGGGGTCAACTTCGAGACCGACTACGACCCCGCCATGCACGACGTGATCTCGAACGCCTCCTGCACCACCAACTGCCTGGCCCCCGTGGCCAAGGTGGTGAACGACACCGTGGGCATCAAGCATGGGTTGATGACAACGATCCACGCGTACACCGCCGACCAGCGCCTGCAGGACCTGCCCCACAGCGACCTGCGTCGTGCCCGCGCCGCCGCAATCAACCTGATCCCCGCCTCCACCGGCGCCGCCAAGGCGATCGGGCTCGTGATCCCCGCCCTGCAGGGCCGCCTGCACGGCTTCGCCGTGCGCGCCCCCGTGCCGACCGGTTCCGTCGTGGACCTCACCGTCGAGTGCCAGCGCCCCACCACCGTGGAAGAGATCAACGGTGCGTTGCAGAGCGCCTCCGCGAGCGGGCCCCTGCAGGGGATCATGGCCTACACCGAAGATCCGATCGTCTCCACCGACATCGTCGGCAACCCCCACTCCTCGATCGT
Source organism: Solirubrobacteraceae bacterium (assembly GCA_035566955.1). Taxonomy (GTDB): domain Bacteria; phylum Actinomycetota; class Thermoleophilia; order Solirubrobacterales; family Solirubrobacteraceae; genus Palsa-744. The sequence goes on from DATMPY010000148.1 coordinate 6,197, forward strand.
GGACTCCAAACTCACCGCCGTCGTGGACAGCTCGATGCTCAAGGTGGTCGCCTGGTACGACAACGAGTGGGGCTATTCAAACCGGCTCGTGGACCTCGTGCAGAGGGTCCTCTAGAGCGGATCGGCCGGGGGGATCGATGAGAGGACTTGACGACCTCGACGTAGGCGGGCGGCGGGTGCTGGTGCGCGTGGACTTCAACGCCCCCCTCGCCGCCGGGCCGGAGGGGGCGATCGAGATCGCCGACGACACCCGCATCCGCGCGGCGCTGCCAACGATCGAAGAGCTGCGTGCCCGGGGGGCCCGCCTGGTGCTGGTCTCCCACCTCGACCGCCCCGAAGGCCGCCGCGTGCCCGGGCTCTCGCTCGCCCCGATCGCGGAGCGCCTGCGCGAGCTGCTCCCCGACGCGCGGATCGCCTTCGCGCCCGATCCCGTGGGCGAGCGCTCGCGGGCGTTGAGCGAGGCGCTCGGCGACGGCGAGCTGGTGTTACTAGAGAACGTCCGTTTCGAGCCCGGGGAGACCACCAACGACCCCGAGCTCGCCCGCGCCCTGGCGGAGCTGGCGGAGCTCTACGTCAACGACGCCTTTGGGGCTGCCCACCGCTCGCACGCGAGCACCGAGGGCGTGGCCCACCTGCTGCCCAGCGCCGCCGGGAGATTGCTCGAACGCGAGGTCAAGACGCTCACCGGGATCCTCGACCATCCGGAGCGGCCGCTCGTCGCGATCGTGGGCGGCTCGAAGGTGGCGGACAAGATCGCCGTGATCGACCGCTTCCTGCAGGTTGCCGACGTGGTGATGATCGGCGGCGCAATGTGCTTTCCGTTCTTGTGCGCGCAAGGGCACACGGTGGGGGAGTCGCTGTGCTGCGAGGAGGATGTCGAGCACGCGCGCCACCTGCTCGCGCGGGCGAGCGACACGCACTCGCCCCAGCCCGGCCACGCGCGCCTGCTCGTGCCGAGCGACCTGGTAATCGGCGACCGTCTCGCCGACGACGCGAGGCACCGCGTGCTCGATGGCGTGGAGGTGCCCGCCGGGTGGATGGGCCTCGACATCGGCTCCGACACGGCGGGGCGCTACGGGCGCGAGATCGAACGCGCGGGCACCGTCTTCTGGAATGGCCCGATGGGCGCCTTCGAGTTCGCCCCGTTTGCAGCGGGCACGCGCGCGGTAGCCGAAGCGGTGGCGAAGGCGCCGGGCCTGACGGTCGTCGGCGGCGGCGACTCGGCCTCCGCGCTAGCCCACTTCGGACTCGAGGACGCCGTCGACCACCTCTCCACAGGTGGCGGAGCGACGCTGGAGCTGATCGAGGGCCGCACCCTCGCCGGGGTCCACGCCCTCGAAGGTGCTGGAGTCGCGTGATGGCCCGTGCTGCGCCGGCCACGAGCTGGCGAACTCCGGTTCGGGTGCTGGTCGTGGCGGGGGGGTGGGGTGATGGCCGGCG
>DATMPY010000149.1:0-2415 GCA_035566955.1 Solirubrobacteraceae bacterium
CGGCGGCGCCCGCGCCGGGGCCGGCGCTGGGGCTGGTTGGCGGGGCCGGCCTGCTGGCGGCGGGAGGCCTGGGAGTCGATCACCACCCGCCTGCGGCCCCCCGCGGCCCCTCCCGGGGTGTGCTCGCCCGTACGCGAGTCCCGCGTGGGGCGCACCCGCTCGCCGGCGGGTGCCGCGGCGGGCGTGCCGGCGCCCTGGATAGCTGGCGCTGGAGTCTGGCCCGCGGGCGCCGCGGCCTGAGCCGTCGGGGCAGGAACCTCGGTCGGACGGTCGCCGACGGGTGCAGTCGCGACCTTTGCCGGGGACGTCTGCGGGACTGGCGGCGGCGAGGACGGAGGAGGCGAGGAGGATGTTGGCGCGGGCGGCGGCGCCGATGTCGGGGCCGGTGTTGGAGCAGATGTCGGTGCCGACGTGGGTGCCTGTGTTGGCACAGGTGTGGGTGGCGGCGTGGGCGCGGGTGAGGGCGCCGCAGCCGGGGCTGGCGCCGCGGGGGCGCTCGCTGCGCCATCGCCGTCGAGGGCGCGCAGCACGAGGGACTCCTCAACCGAGGAGGAGGCCGTCTTGACCTCGACTCCGGCGGCGTGCAGCTTGTCGAGCAGCGCCTTGCTGGTGAGGCCCTGCTCCTTGGCGATCTCGTGCACGCGCTTCTTGCTCATGGTTTCCCCGATTCTACGAATTCGGGTCCAAGGGTCACCGCGCAGCGAAGCGTGCGGGCGATGCCCCGCTGGCGCTCGGCGAGCTCCAGGCAGTCGGACTTGGGACGCGCCTGCAGCCCGGGGGCGCGGCAGAGGTAAGCGCCGCGGCCGGGCAGGGCGCAGGTGGGGTCGATCACCGCGCGGCGGGTGCGCCGTCCCGCCTCGGGGACGGCGGCGAGGCGCAGGAGCTCGGACTTCGGGGCGATCCGCCCGCAGCCGACGCAGCGGCGTCGGGGCACGTGGGCCGCTATGGCGCCTGCCCTCCCGCGCCGCTCTGCGCCTCCGCGGCCTCGGCTACGGCGGGCTCGACGGCGGTCGCGTCCACGATCGCCTCGGGTAGGGCTTCCGCGGCCGGCTGGTGCTCGGCGTCGAGGGCGGTCTGGACCTCGTCTGAGCCGGCAGCCTCGCTTGGCTGGGCCCCGCCGTTCTTGGCGAGGTCGGCAACGCGGTCGCCGGCGATCCCGGCCAGCGCCTGGTGGGTCTCGAGGCCGCAGTAGCGCGAGCCGGGCAGCGAGGCGTTGGGGCAGCGGCGACCGTTTGAGAGGATCGCGGCGCAGCGCCCGGAGACTTCCTCCTCCTCGTAGCCGTGCTCGGCCTCCTCGGCGGCGAACTCGGTCTCCGAGCGAATGTCCACGCGCCAGCCGGTGAGGCGGGCGGCGAGGCGGGCGTTTTGGCCCTCGCGGCCGATCGCTAGGGAGAGCTGGTCGTCGGGCACGATCACGGTGGCCTGCTTGGCCTCGTCGTCGACCAGCACCTCGCGCACGCGCGCGGGCGAGAGGGCCTTGGCGACGAAGCGGGCGGGCTCTTCGTTGAAGGGGATGATGTCGATCTTCTCCCCGCGCAGCTCGGAGACGACCATCCGCACACGCGAGCCCCGGGGGCCCACGCAGGCGCCGACGGGGTCGACGCCGTCGGCGTAGGAGACCACGGCGATCTTCGAGCGGTAGCCGGGCTCGCGGGCGACGTTGGCGATCTCCACAAGGCCGTCGGCGATCTCGGGGACCTCGAGCTCGAACAGCTTCTTGATCAGCTCAGGGTCGCGGCGGGAGACGATGATCGAGGGGCCCTTGGTGGAGGGGGAGACCTCCTTGATGACGGCCTTGATCCGCTGCGAGTGGTCGTAGCGCTCACCGTCGACCTGCTCGGACTTGGGCAGCAGCGCCTCCACGCGCTCGCGCAGCTGCACGAGGGTGTAGCGGGAGTCCGACTGCTGCACGATGCCGGTGATCAGCTCGCCCACGCGGTCGCGGTACTCCTCGAACATCATGTCCCGCTCGGCCTCGCGGATGCGCTGCAGGATCACCTGCTTGGCGGTCTGCGCGGCGATCCGCCCGAAGTCGTCGGGGGTGACGTCCTGTTCGCCGATCTGGTCGCGGTACTCCTCGAACTTGGCAGGGTCGATTTCGGGCTCCTCCGGTTCGCGCAGCTCACCGGTCTCGGGGTCCACGGTGGTGCCCTCGTCGATCGTCTCCACGATCAGATGGGCCTCCAGGCGCTCGGGGATGATCAGTTCGATCACCCGGAAGTCGGCGGTCTCGCGGTCCATTTCCACGCGTGCGTACTTGGCGGAGCCGGGCTGCTTCTTGTAGGCGGAGAGCAGGGCGTCCTCCAGGGCGAGCATCAGCTTCTCGGGCTCGATGCCCTTCTCGCGGGCTAGCGCGTGCATCGCTTCCATGATTTCTCGTGACATAGGTGCTTACTCCTCCACCAGGTTGGAACG
>DATMPY010000150.1:0-25867 GCA_035566955.1 Solirubrobacteraceae bacterium
TGGATCGCCCAGACGTTCCTCCAGCTGGTCCTGCTATCGGTGATCATGGTGGGACAGAACGTGCAGAGCCTCGCCGCGGACGCGCGGTCCGCGAACACTTTCAAAGACGCGGAGACGATCCTCGACCGTCTCGACGTGCACACCCAGGGCGGCCTGCAGGTGATCCTCGAACGGTTGAACGAGATCGCCCCAGCGGCTGCTTCCGGCGATCCCAGCGCGGGCAAACCCGCCGGGAACCCACCCTCGACGTAGGCGGAAGCCCGATGCTGGCAACGTGAGCATCTGATCGCCATGGGCGCCGCGGCCGTTGGTGCAATATGGCTTGGCGCCGGGGTGCCAAACCTGCGGTCACAGATTTGGCAGAGACGCAAATGTGATGTAGATGCCTGAACGCGAGCACGAGGACGAGGGGCGCCTGCTGGCGGAGGGCTCTTGCCAAGCGCGCGTCGATCCCGAACTTGGCACCAGCGTATGGCCCAACGGCTACGACCTCGATCCCGACGTGCTCCACGGCGACTACCAGCCGATCGGTCGGCCTGCCGCGCAGGCATCGCGATAGTGCGCAGCACTCCTCTTCTCACCGAGGCCCGGCCGCTGGACGGGTCTGGCGGCTGTGCGGGCCCAGCCGCAAATCGATCAGAGACGCTCGTGAGGCCTCAGCGTCCGCCTCCCGAGCCGGCCGCGCCGCTCTCGTCACCCCTTGGTGGGCTCGATCCGTCCAGCTGTTTCAGCCGCTCGACCGCCGCGCCGACGTGCGTGAGATATCGCTTGACCGATGTTTGTACGGACGGCTCCGCCGCGTGATCGGGAAGCGCACGCAGCAGGTTGAGCCGGTTCTTGGCCACCCACGCCAAGAGGTCGGACTCGCTCAACCACCGCCCCTCCGTTCTCCACGTGCGGCTCATCATGTGCGGCCAGTCCTCGATGCTGCTGGCGTATGGATTGGGTGGACAGAGCCGGTTCTTGTCCACGTCGTCGTCCCGGTGAGCCTCGACGAAGCCGACAAGGGCTGCGTTGAAACACGGTGAGAGGTGGCGCACCTGCTGGAGCACGATCCGACCGGGCTGGAAGATCGGCGTGGCGGGGGCGTTGCTCAGACCGAGCGCCGTGCAGTCCACATGCAGGACGTCGGGGCCGGTTTTGGTCTCCCCGCGCTCGAGCACGATCCGATCGGCCTCGATCCGCAGCACCCGGCCGAGCCTGACGACGTCGCCTATTTGTCGTAGGGCCGCCAGCTCACGGGCGCTCAGCATCGTGCCGCGGTACATCCTCGCCGGCCACGCCGGGTCGATGCGCACAAGTCGCCCGGGGGCCTCGAGGCGCTCAAAGAGGTTCTCGACGTTCGCCGCATGGGCGCCGGCCTCGGCGTCAAGAGCGATCCCCTCCATGATCGCGCCGACCTGCTCCAGCGGCTGAAAGTGGCTGCGGTCATAGAACCACGCGTCGCGGGGCCGGATCCAACGAATCCGATCTGGCTGGACGTCGTTGTCCAGAAGCCAGATGCACGCGTCCACAGCCGTCTTGCCGGACCCGAGGACCGCGTAGGAGCAGCCCGCCTGTGCCGCCGCCGGCAGGTCGTTGATGGGAACGAGCCGAACACCCGGTGCCACCTGAAACGGGGCGGTATGGGTCGCCGGGATCGACCCCTCCAGATATCGAGCATCGACGACCCTGCGACGTACAGCGACATCGTGAAGCTCTCCCGTGCTCAGGTCTCTGACCTGCTCACCGTCACTCCCGGTGCCCAAGTGCTCGTGGGGGGCGAGCACGCGGCCCCGGCCTGTCTCCGTGAGCCGCGCGACCGCCTCGGCGAAGTACTCGGAGACCTCGTCGCCCGTCGCCCGCTCGTAGTACCCGGCGTTCTCGCCGACCTCGTCGACGCGGTCCTCGCCGAGCGCCAGCGAGCTCACGCCGTAGTACGCGGAGGGGGTGTGCAGGCGAACGAACGGATACGCATCCACCCAGTGACCCCCCGGGGCTCCTCGACGGTCGATCACGGTCACCTCAACGTCCGCCTCGGCCACCAGCGAATCGGCGAAGGCAAGGCCGCTCGCCCCCGCCCCTACAACCAGATAATCAGTACTGATGAGCATGTCTCTTCCGCCTGGCTATGCGCCGAAAGCACGGACCTTCTTTCGGCCGGGCAGCCGGGAAAGACAATAGCCGAGGGTTGCGTGTCGTGGGATGCCCGCGCTGTCACGACGCGTCGTCGTCAGGCGCGGCCGACCGCCATGCCTATCGTAGGGCCGCTCGCCGTACGCTGTGACGAGCGCCTGTGACGTGGCTTGGCCATGCTCAACAGGCTATCGGTTGCCCGACGCCGTCTTATGCGAGTCGACGACTCGACGAATCGCAAGCCGGCCCCTTCGATGGTCCGATTAGCGACGATCTATGCACCTGCTTGACATCTATTCGAACCATGATCTACGGGGCTCGTTGAGTGTCTGGCCAAGAAACTGGCGGCCGTGCGAGCCAACGGCGGACGCCGGCAGGCTGCTCTTCGGTGGAGAGCGAGCACAGCGTCGGGGCGCAGGCTTGGCTGCCGCTCGTAAGAAAGTGCTGCGGCCCTTGACCAACGGCTCGACCCGCGCCGGCTACGTTCAGTCCGAGCCTGTCTCGTTGTGGGCGACTACGTCGGCCATCAACTTGTCGTGCAACTGCTCGACCTCCGACCACACTTCTACTTCATTCACCGTCAACTCGTAGATCATCGGTTCCGGCGGATGTTGTTCAAGTTGATCACCTTCGGTCCGGGTAGGTCGACCATCGCGTGTCCGAAAGTAATCTCGATCTTCGCTTCGTTCCCTTCCCGGTCGCGTTCTTGTTCCCACGTCAGGGCGCGTTTGCTGATTACAACCGCATAGAGGGAACCACCGCCGCTGATCGCCGCGACGATCAGCGCAGCGAGGGCGATCACGTCCGACGTGGACATGGGGACATGATCTCATCGGTCCCGGCACGTTGTCGGGCTCCGCTCGCCCCTCGCGGACGGCGCCAACATCTGTCGAGGCATCGGACACGCCAGGCTACTCAGCTACTCAGATACGCACGTCCAGGCTATCCCTCTCACCCACAGTTTGGACGATCCGGCGGGAGCGGCCGGGATGGCTCAGGCTGCGGCCAGCGCCTCGGCCAGAGCATCCGGGCCGACGGCCACGTGCTCGGGGACCGTGACGTTGATGGCGTGGTCGCGTTCGAGCAGCCACTTGGCGTTGATGATCGTGAGCCCGATGACCTCGCCGTCGGCGTCGAAGCGCAGGACGTGCCCCTCGGGCGTCTCCTCGCTCCCTGCCGCCTCCTGGGGATCGCCGACGTGCAGGTAGAGCACGTCGCCTCGGGCGTCGTAGGAGGCGTGATCGAAGGTCAGGCTACCGATGGTCACGGTCATAGTTGCGTCGATCCTGGCGGGTCTTTGCGGTTGGCGTAAGCGGTCACGACTCGAGCTGGCGTCTCGTTGAATTGTACGACCACGAACAGCCAGTGGCCGGGGCCGACGTCTCGGCTGTAGTAGCGCTCCCGTCCTGGACGGGGGTCTGGACGCCGGCAATCCGGGGAGTTGACGACCGCCATGACCTCCTGACGGTACGGAGCCAACTCGGGGTGCTCGTGGAGTATGTGCCCCCAGCCCTCACCGTCCAGCACGACGGTGCGTCCGTCCGGGTCGGTCGTCTCAGCCAGGACGTTCAAACGGTCAGCCTGGTGACGCGGGCGGTTCAGCTATCGCCATGCCTATCTCGGGCCGCTCGCCGCGTACTGCGAGGAGCGCCGTGACGTGGCTTAGCCATGCGCAACAGGCTATCGGCTGCCCGAGACGCCGTCTTATGCGAGCCAGCGGCGTGACGAATACAAGCCGCCTCGATGGTTCGCATAACGACGTTTAGGTCTCGAAAAATGCCCCCGTCAGGAGTCGAACCTGAATCCACCGCTTAGGAGGCGGTTGTCTTATCCATTGGACTACGAGGGCGCGGGCCCTTTGGCGTAGGGCCTGCTCGAAGGCTAGCGGGACGGGGGCTTGCCGGCGAGGCGGCCACGGTGCTCCCCAGCAAGGCGGTCCAGGTCCTCGCCGATGAGGCGGTGGGTGATCCATTCCGGCATCGTGCGGGAGCCCAGGCCACGGTAGAAGCGCAGCGCGGGCTCGTTCCAGTCCAGGGCCGCCCACTCCAGGCGCTCGCCTCCCGCCTCGCGGAGGTTTGCCGCGACCGCTGCGAGCAGTGCGCGACCCACTCCCGAGCGGCGATGGACGGGGCGCACGAAGAGGTCCTCCAGCCACACCCCGTGGCTGGCGAGGAAGCTCGAGAAGGTGGGGAAGTACAGTGCGTACCCCACCACCTCCCCAGACTGGGTCTCTTCCGCGACCAGTGCCTGCGCAACCGGATTGGGGCCAAACAGGGCCTCGCTCAGCTGTTTCTCTGTCGCCCGCAGCTCGTGCACCAGGTCCTCGTACTCGGCCAGTTCCGCGAACATCTCCAGCAGCGCCGGGACGTCGCCCTCGCGCGCCTCCCTAACGATCGAGACGGCGATCGGACGAGCGGCGGCCGACGAGCCGGTGGCATCGTTCGGACCGGAGGCGGCCCACGAGTTAGGGTTATCGTTCGAACCCGGACTAGTCGAAGGACCAGGGCTGACAGACGAGCCTGGGCTGGGCGAGGGACCGGGGCCAGCGATCGGAACGGTGCCGGCCGACGGGTCGGGGTCGGCGGGGAGATCGGACCGGGCGGGGGCCATCAACGGTCCGGGCGCTCCGGGTAGAGCTCGTCGATCGTGCTCAGCGCCACATATGGGGCGTCCCCGCCCAGCGCTGCCTGGATCGCCTCCGCACCGCCCGCCAAGCGGTCGAGCACGCTCACCACGCCCGCGACAGCGAGGCCCTCGCTGCGCACCCGCTCCAGCGCCTCGATCGTGGAGCCACCCGTGGTCACCACGTCCTCCACGATCACGCAGCGCTCCCCCGGCGCGAGCTGCGGGCCCTCGATCCAGCGCTGGAGGCCGTGCTCCTTGCGCTCCTTGCGCACGATGAACGCCTTCAGCGGGGCCCCCACCGTGAGCGCCGCGCACGCCACCGGGATCGCGCTCACCGGCACCCCCCCAACCGCGCTCGCCGCGCACGCCCGGGCGCGATCTGCCACCAGCGCGCCGAGCGCCATGAACGTGTCTGGCAGCAGGATCGCGCGCTTGGCGTCCACGTAGTACTGAGCGGTGCGGCCACTGGTCAGCGTCACCTCGCCGATCACTAGCGCGTGCTCGCGCAGATCCGCCAGCAGGCGGGCGCGGGCGGCGGCGAGGTTTCCATTAGAAGATCCGGCCACGGTGTCCACAGCGGGATCTAATCTAGCTCGGTGGCCCGCACTCCGGCATCTCCCGCGTCCCCCGGCGGCCAGCTCGAGGCGACGGACCGTGCCCCCCGCCGCCCAACCGGGGCGGGGAGCTGAGGCGGGCACCGGTGGCGGCCACCAGCGTGCTCGTCCCCTTCGCTGCCCTCATACGGGTGGCATCGCGGATCATCTGCCTGATCGTGGTCGCCTCGTTCGTGATCTTCGCCGTGAACCAGACCAGCAGAGCCTCGACCCATCAACAGGAAGAATTGAGCGGAGCCGCCGCCACCGCCCACGCCTCCACCGCTGCCGTCCCAGTCTCACACGAGGGCACGGTGCACAGAGTCATCGACGAAGCCGCCACCAAGCTCACCTCGCCATTCTCCGGGATCACCGCCGGCTCCACCAGCCAGTGGGCGATCCGCGGCGTGGGCACCGTGATGGCGCTGCTCATGTACGGGGTCGGCCTGGGCTACCTTGCGCGGGTGCTGCGCTTCAGGGTGTAGCGGTCGGCGCGTCACCTCGCCCCAGCAAGAACCAACGTGGAGACGCCAACGCCCGCGCTCGCTGGTGCTGGTCACGACCACCGCCTTCCCCCACCAGCAAGAACCACCGCGGAGACGCCAACGCCCGCGGGGCCTGGTCGCCACGCCAACGACGGCTCTCTATGCCGCAACCGGGGCCACCGGGGGCCGGGTGATCACGCCCCCGAGCCGCAGCGCCAGCCCAAGCAGCGTGATCGCTGCCAGCGCCCCCACCATCAGCACCGGTATCTGCCACCCCCAGTTCTCCAGGCTCCCGAAGGCGAGCGAGTTGTTCAGGGAGTGCGCCGCGATGCACGGGTACAGAGAGCCCGTGTAGCGGTAGAGCACGCATAGCGCGAACCCCAGAGCCGCCAGCGGCATCAGGTCGACCACCGGCGCCGAGCCTGCGTGGATTCCGCCGAAGAGCAGACCCGTGATCGTGGCCGCCGGCCACATCCCCCGCCAGTTGTAGAGCGCCCGGAAGATGTAGCCCCGGAACAGGAACTCCTCGCAGATCGGCGCCACCACGCACGTCAACGCAGCGCTCGCCAGCAGCAGCGTGGTCCCTTCGTTGGCCCCCAGCTGTTCGAGCAGTTTCTCCTTCGTGCTCACATTCATGATCTCCGCCCACACGGCGCTGAAGATCAGGAACACCAATAGCGTCAGCAGGATCAGCCCAACCGCCCACAGCCACCCGACCACCGGGCCCAGCCAGTCCGTGCCCGGGCGCTGCAACCCGAACTGCCACGCGCGCACCGTGCGCCCGCCCACTTTCGCGAACAGCACCGCCGCCAGTACGAACGCCAGGTCCTGCACCACCGTGTCCAGGATCTCCAACCACCCCGGCAGCTGCGAGGCGTTGACGTTCGCCCCGAGCAGCGCAGCCGGCACGTCCACCGCCAAACCCCCCAGCAACGCGAGCAGCAACCCCCCCACCAGCGCCGCCGGCGCCGTCCACCACGGCCAGTCGTCCGCCGGCAGCCGTGGGCCCGTGGGCGCGAAGGTGGTCGGCGAAGCGAGCGTTGTCGGCGAAGACTCCACCAAGCGAGCTTATGCGAGCAGCCCCTCCAGCGAGGAGATAACCGGCACTCCCGGGGGCGGCACCTCGAGCTCCCGCGGCGACGGGAGCTCCGGCGCATCGCGGCACAACAGCACGGGACGGATTCCCGCCGCCAGCGCCCCCAACACGTCGTGGGCAACCGAGTCTCCCACGTGCACCGTCCGCCCTGGGGCGGTCCGCGTGATCGTGAGCGCCGCCGCGAAGATCGCTCCCTCCGGCTTGGGACTGCCGACCCGCGCCGAGGTCACCACCCCGTCCACCAGCTCCTCCAGGCCCACCCCGCACAGGACCGCGGGCAGGGAGATGTCCCAGTTGCTCACCACCAGCAGCCCGAGCCCCCCGGCACGCAACGCCCGCAGCGCGGGAGCCGCATCGGGGTAGGCGCTGAAGCGCAGCGCCTCCAGCATCGCCGCCGTCAGCTGCGCGAGCGAGAGCGCGCGCGCGACCTCGGCCGGCAGGTGCGTGCCCAACACCTCCGCACAGCGGCGCCGCAGGGCATCGAGTGTGTCCCGATCGCGTGCTTCGTGGTGGTGCGCTCGGTAGTAGGCCATCTCGGCGCGGAACGCCCGCTCCGCGTCTGCCAGCGCGAGCTCCAGGCCGTAGTTCTCCCTCAGCTGCGTCGTGAGCGACAGCCTTGGTGGCTCAAGCGCCACCAAGGTCCCCAGCCCGTCCAGCAGCACCGCCTCAACGTCCTCGCCAAGGACCGGCCCTACGCCACCCAATGCCACGTCGCGAACTCCCCCACGAAGAACGCCATCAGCAGCGCCATTCCGGTCAGCACCGGCAGGCGCACGCGCGGCCTGCCCGCCAACCACGCCCCCAACCACATCACCAGCGGAAACAACACCACCTCGAAGCGCGGCAGCGACATCAGCGGCTCCGGTGCCACCGGATAGGAGAGCGGCAGCGTGAGTGCCGCCAGCACGTACACCCCGTACGCCAGCGGCAGACGCCGCAGCACGCCGACAATCATCGGCGCCGCCGCTGCGAGGAAGGCGAACAGCATCAGGTTGTGCCCCGCGTCCACGAACGGGCTCCCCCCCGCGACTGCGAAGTAGATGTGCTTGCGCTGGAAGGAGAGCAGCTGGCGCGCCCCCTCGAACGCCGCCCGCGCGCCATCCCACACGCCCACAAACGGGCCCACGTAGTGCCTGTTCCACACCTCCTGGGCATGGAAAGGAAGCAGCGCGCTGCCGCCTGAAAGCGCCAGGTAGGCCATGTACGCCGCCACCCCTGCGGGCAGCGCCGCCACCCAGAGAATGTCCCGGCGCACCCGATAGCGGGGCCGCCACCACGCGCCCAGGAAGTCTGGCCCCCGGTCCTCCCGCGGTCCGTACAGGTAGAGCACCAGCACCGGCGCCACCAGCACCACCCCCGCGCTACGGGTCGCGCATGCCAGCGCGCCGAGCACCCCCACCCACGCCCAGCGCCCCTGGCGCGCGCACCAGAAGACCCCCACCGACAGCGCCAGGTAGAGCGACTCGGAGTAGACCGCCGAGAAGAAGAACCCCATCGGAGCCAGCGCCGTGACCAACACCGCTAGCCGCGCCACGTCCCCGCGGCGGGCGGAGCCGAGTCCTCCCCCCAGGCGTCCCAGCTCCAGCGTGCACAGGCGGTGGATCCCGTATAGCGCCGCCGCCAGCGCCGCCAGCGAGAGCAACGCCCCCGCCGCGATCGGCGGGACGCCCAACTCCGAGATGCCACGTATCCCGAGCGGGTACAGCGGGAAGAACGCCGCCCGCGGGGCGGTGCCGAGGGCAGCAAGATCCGGGCGGTAGCCATAGTGCGCGATCACCAGGTACCAAGCTGCGTCCCAGCGCGCCACCGGGGCCGCCAGCAGGTCCCCGAGCCAGCCGAAGCCGCTCACCAGGCCGGGCGGGTCGAAGGCGCTGCGCGCCCGGCCCACACCGAAGGCGAGCACCGCGCCGATCCCCGCGAGCAGCACCACGAGCCGCGAGACCCATAGCGCCCGCCAGCAATCCCGCAGCGCGGCCATCCGCGCCGGATCTGCACGGAGCCGCGCCCACCACCCCGGCGTGGGTATACAGGCAGTGCGGGGACGGGCCGCGTGTGGGTGGGCCGTGTGGGAGTGGGCGTCCGGCGCCGTCGCGGGCGCAAGCTCGTCCACGGGGTCCGTGACGGCGATCTCGGCGGTGTCGCTGCTCATGCTCGGGAAGCCCACTCTCTCACCCACGGTACGGGTGCGCGGCGCAACTGGCAGGAAATCACAGATTGGGGCGGTAACCTCCAGAACAGCTCACTGACCGCGGGACAGCCCGCCGGGGCGCCCCACTCCCTTTTGCTTGGGCTCCGAACCCCGAGCCCAAGCTTCGACCAGAGATGTCACGACACGCACGACAGCGCCGCCGCCGCCACAGCCGCGAGGGGCCCCCCAGGATGCTGATCATCGGCTTCAGCGTGCTCGTGGGCGCGCTCGTGCTCGCCGGCGCCGGAACCGCCGCCTACGTGATCTCCGTCGCCCGGTCCTCCCCCAGCTTGGCTTCGCGGCACCCAATCATCAACGGGGCCTCCTCGCAGGTGTTCGCCGCCGACGGCACCCGGTTGGGCTTCATCCAGTCCGACGAGCTGCGCTCCCCGATCCCGTTCTCGCAGATCCCCGCCAACCTCGCCAGCGCTACTGTGGCGATCGAGGACCAGCGCTTCTACAAAGATGACGGCATCGACCTCACCGGGATCTTCCGCGCGGCCGTGAAGGACATCGTGCACGGCCGCGCCCTGCAGGGCGGCTCCACGATCGCGATGCAGCTGATGCGCAACCTCTACCTCGGCGGCGACCAGCGCACCCTCAAGCAGAAGATCATCGAGGCCAAGTACGCCCTCGAATATGAGGAACACCACTCAAAGCGCGAGGTCCTCACCAGCTACCTCAACAGCGTGCCCTACGGCACCGTCGGGGGGCAGACCGCGATCGGAGTGCAGGCCGCCTCCCGGATCTTCTTCGACAAACCCGCCTCCCAGCTCGACCTCCAGCAGGCGGCGCTGCTGGCGGGACTGCCCCAGGCGCCCTCGGAATACAACCCCTTCCTCGACCCCTCTGCCGCGCGCGCCAGACGCAACGAGGTGCTCGCCAAGATGGCCGAACTGCACTACATCAGTCCCGCTCGCGCCCGGGCCGCGGAGCATGCGCGGCTGGAAGTGCAGCACGGCGAATTTTACTCCCAGCGAAAAGAAAGCTTCTTCTTCGAATACGTCCGCCAGCAGTTGATCGACCGCTACGGGCACAGAACCGTCGAACGCGGCGGGTTGAAGGTCTACACGACGCTCAACCTGCACATGCAGGAACTCGCCCACAACGCGATCGCCGAAGTGCTCAACCAGCCGGAAGATCCAGCCTCAGCGATCGTCACGATCGACCCCCACAACGGCTATATCGAGACGATGGCCGAGTCTCAGAGCTACGAGCAGTCGCAGTTCAACCTCGCCTCCGAAGGCCACCGCCAGCCGGGGTCCACGTTCAAGGCGATCGACCTCGCGGACGCCCTTTCGCGGGGTGTCGATCCCAACAGCACCTCCTACCTCTCGCACACCCTGCCCAAAGGCTGGCTGGCGGCGGAACCGGAATACGAAGTCAAGACCTTCGAGGGCACCTCGCTGAACAAGGAGCTCAACCTCGTACAGGCCACGCTCGCCTCCGACAACACCGTCTACGCCCAGCTGGCCGCCGACCTCGGCGAGGAATCGATCACCGAAATGGCCTACAAGATGGGTGTCAAGACCCATCTGCTTGGCAACCCCTCCCAGGCGCTGGGTGGTCTCACATTGGGTGTCACGCCGCTGGAAATGGCCAACGTCTACGCGACCCTCGCGGACGGCGGCTGGCGCAACACGCCGATCGCGATCACCAAGGTCGTGTTCCCCGAAGGGCGCGTCGACGCGAGCTGGGGCAGGCCCCACCGTGTGAAGGTGCTCAGCGATGGGGTCACTGCGGAGGAGACCACGATCCTCCACGAGAACGTCCTCGGCGGCACCGCCGTGCGCTCCGCGATCGAATGCCCCACCGCGGCCAAGACCGGCACCACCACCGAACTGGTCGACGCATGGCTCGACGGCTACACCCCGGAATACTCCTCCGTGGTGTGGATGGGCTATCCCAAGGGGCGTGTCCCCATGACCGACGTCCACGGCGAACCCCAGCAGGGGGGCGCGCTGCCGGCAATGATCTGGCACGACTACATGTCCGGGGTGGTCGGCAGCAAATGCGTGCCCTTCCCCCAGCCCACCGAACCGCTCGTCTACCAGTCGTTCTTCGGCAAGTACTCCACGATGGGCCAGGCCGGTACGCCCAGCGGGGAAAAAGTGGAAGCGCTTCCTCCCCTCTCCACCGGCGCCCACAAGCCCGGCCACGGTAAAACGGCGCCTGGAGCCCAGCACGAAACGCCCGCCGGCGGTGTCGAACCCCCGGGGGCGGGTGGGGCTCCTCAAAACAACACTCCCGCCGAACCCGGCGCCGCTCCCCACAACACGCCCGTCGAAGCCCCCGAAGCCGGTAACGCCGGGGGCGGCGGCGGAGCAAGCTCCGGTGGGGGCAACGCCGGGGGCGGGGGCGCAAACCCCGGGGGCCACGGTGGCGGGGACAGGACCGGCGGAACGGCCCCACCGGGCTGACACTGGTACTTTGGGTGTCGCAAATCCGACACTCAAGGTCGCCGCTCGCGGGTGGCGACCTGGATGGGACGCATTCTCGTGGCAAAGGAAGACAAGGTCGAATTCGAGGGCGAGGTGATCGAGGCGTTGCCCAACGCGATGTTCCGGGTGAAGCTCGACAACGATCACGTGGTGCTCGGACACGTCGCCGGCAAGATGCGCCGCTTCAGGATCCGCATCCTCCCGGGAGACCGTGTGCGCTGTGAGCTCTCCCCCTACGACCTGGACCGCGCGCGGATCGTCTACCGGCATCGCTGAGGCGCCTGTGGGCCGCGAGCTCTCGCTGATCGAGGCGATCGCGGATGAGTTGCGCCCCACCGCCGTTGGCGGCCGAGTGTTGCGGGGCCTGGGCGATGACGCCGCCGTCGTACGTTCGCGGGCGGTGTGCGTCACCTCGGTGGACGCCATGATCGAAGGGGTCCACTTCCGTCTCGGGGAGGATTGGATGACACCCGCCCAGATCGGCGGGCGGGCGCTCGCGGCGGCGCTCTCAGACCTCGCCGCGATGGGCGCCGAGCCCGGCGAGGCATATCTGGTGCTGGGACTCCCCACAGGGTTCGCCGAGGAGCAGGCGCTCCAGTTGGTCCGCGGCGCCCACGCGCTCGCAAACGCCACCGGGACGGCCATCCTCGGCGGGGATGTGGTCCGTGCGAATGCTCTCACCGTGTCTGTCACGGCGGTGGGGTGGGCCGACTCCGAGGACGAGCTCGTGGGCCGCGACGGCGCGCGCGTGGGGGACCTCGTCGGGGTGACCGGCTGTCTCGGGGGAGCCGGCGCGGGGCTGGCTATATTGGAAGGGCAGGTTCAAACACGGGGGCGCGCGGAGAAGCGGATCGGGGCGCGAGGTGGGACGTCGGTGCATGCGGAGGCGCGGAAGCGGGCCGCACTCACCCGTCTGCGCCATCCACTGCCGCGCCTAGTCGAGGGTCGCGCGCTCGCGGCGGGTGGGGCACGGGCGATGATCGACCTCTCCGACGGCCTGGGGACCGACGCTGGCCACATCGGACGGGCGAGCGGGGTGCACCTGGAGATCGACCTCGCCGTGCTGCCCCTGGGGGACTGGGTGTCAGAGGTCGCGGCCGAGCTGGGGGTGCCCGCATGGCAGCTCGCCGCAGGAGCTGGCGAGGACTACGAGCTGTGTGTGTGCCTCGCACCGGAGCGGCGTGAGCGGGCCGAGCGGGCCCTGCGCGAGGCCGGCGGGGTCGGGATCACGTGGGTGGGGCGAGTCGTTGCGGCCACGGCGAGCACCCCGCCGGGTGTCACGCTGCTGTGGGACGGTCAGCCCCGCGAGTTGGCGGGATTCGAGCACCGCTGGTAGTCGGATTGCGCAGCGCGGCCCCCGCGGGGACGGTCCCGGTCAAGCGGGCGTATACGAGGTATCGCTGGGCCGCGCTGAACAGGGGGGTGCACGCGGACAGTACGAGGCGGCTGTAGCCGGCGTAGTGGATCGCCGCGGCCACGTTGGAGGGGTCCACGATGCTGTGCCCCAGCACGGTGTAGGTGAAGCGCGCGTAGGGCATGTCCAGCAGGATGCGGTCTCCCCTGCGTAGCTCGTCGATGTGGCGGAAGGGCTCCAGGAACGTGGTGCGGTGGCCTGCGATCGCCGTTGTGCCCCCCAGGCCGGGGAAGCGGCTTCCGGGGTAGGTGCTCTGCGTGTAGATCCCCGGTCCCTTCTCCAGTTCTTCGGCGCCCGTGCCGTACACCATCACGAAGTCGGCCCCGATCCGGGGGATGTGGATGCTGCCCACCGGGCTGCCGAGCGCGGCGTGGCGCGCGAGCTCCCCCGCGAGATAGGACACCCGCCGGCGCTCGTCGGCGAGCTGTGCGAGGCGCGCGCGCTCGGACGCGGTGGGCTTGGTGCGTTCGAGGTCGTGCAGCGCTCCGCGGAGGTGGTCCTGCTGGAGTTTCGCGTACAGCGCGGAGAACGGCTCCTGCCATATAAGCGTCACGCCCGCGTCGATCAGCGCCAGCGCTCCCACCACGATCAACGCCACCGAGAGCACCCGCAGCGCGCGACGGACTGGGGTGTCGCGTCGGGCGGGCTCACCGAGCAGGGCGTGTAGTCGTGTATCCATTTTCAAAGTTGCGTGCAACAATCGTTATACGCAACCCAAATTTTGTATATCAGCAACAAGGCCACCTGGGCCTGTAGTGAGTACTATTGCTATACGCTACTTTTAATTTTCCTACCTCACCTGCCTCGCTTCTCGCTATCCGCGTTGCCCCATCGTCGTAGAGCAGCGGGGGTGGAGAGGCGGTCATAAACCTCCTCCCAGAGCCCGGCGCTGCGCAGACTTCGTCGCAGAGCGGACTTGACCCTACCGTCGCAGGGCAGCCTCCGCCTACCGTCGCAGGGCAGCCTCCGCCTACCGTCGCAGTGCGGACTCGGTCCCACCGAGCGACCCCGGACCAGCGTAGGACACGAGCCCACCACGGATCGTGATTGCATCGCGCTCGGAGATCCCATCATCGGGTCCGCTGCTGCCCGTGCCGTCCTGCTCGTGCGGCGGGGCGAGTACCACCAGCAACGCGGCTGCCAAGCAGCCAAAGGCGACGCTCCACAGCACCGCTCCCACCACCCCGATACGCCCACCGGCGAGCAGCAGCAGGGCGGTGTGCACCACCCCCCCGGGCCCGAGATCGAGGTTGGTGGCGTAGAAGACCACGACCAGTGCCAGCGGAGCCACCCCCAGCGCGAGCAGGCAGAGCTCGCCGAGCGGGATGCGACCCGAACCGGCCGCTGGTCGCCCGGGCAGGGCAACCACCAGCCACAGGTGCAGCGCAGGCACGAGCAGCAGCGCGGTGAGCGGATCGACCACCCACACAATCACCGCCAGGCCACTCAACACGAGCAGCATCGCGATCCCTGCGCCCTGCGCCCTCGGGCGCGTCGGCAAGCGCAAGCGGCGCATCAGCGCGGGCCAGGCGAGCCAGGCGAGCACCAGCACGAGCGTCGTCGCAAGCACGGCCTCCACCGCGAGCCGATCGAAGTGCAGTGCCACAGCGGAGACCGGCGGGTAGGGGGCGGGAACTGCGCCCAGCCGCCCTAGCAGGATCGCGAACAGGCCCGCCGCCAGGAAGGGGAGCGCGCACGCAAGCGCCCATAGCATCCAGCGACCCACGGGCTCCCGCCGGCGCCGCGCTCGCGCGAGGCCGTCGCCGAGCACCAGCAGGACTGGCAGCAGCAGAGCAGCTGCCAATAGGCGCAATGCCCACCCGGGTATCGCCTTCTTGCCGTGGATCTGTAGGCCGGATTCGAGCCCACCCGCGATTGACTGGAGACCCCCGGCCCCGCTTGACGGAAGGCCGCCTGTCCTGGGAGGGCTCTCATCCAGCGCATAAACCGCCGAGAGCACCGCCCGCCCCAGCCCTTCCAGGTGCGCGGCGCTGACCGGTTCGTCCGCCGGCGGGGGCTGTTCGCCGCCGATGCCAACCAGAGCCGCCGGCAGCCCGTGCGCATTCAGCGGGGCCTGTTCCCCGGGGGAGAGCGGGAAGATCATGTGCACCAACTGGGCCAGCGTTCCCGGCGCGCCCGTCACCAGGCCGGTTTGCTGGGCGATCGCGCTCGAGACCGTACTCTGCAAAAGCGCGGGAGCAAAGCCGGCTCCATCGGAGAGGACGCCCAGCAGTGGCGTTCGCATGCTTCGGCCGGCGAGGTCGCCGAGCACCAGCGCCGCGTCGATCGGGCCCCGGGACCAACCGCCCCCAGCCAGGTCCCCGAGGCGCTCCGCGAAGTCGGCCGCCCCCGCGTTGCCCCCCGAGCCCCCGCTGGTGGAGACCAGCACAATCGTGCGCTGCGTCTCGCTGGCGGCCAGCACCCGCGCCAGCTCCAGCAGCGCCGCGGTGCCAGACAGCTCCGCCGCCGCGCGACGGCCGGCCGCGTCGCGGTGGGCGAGGAGCACGATCGGCGCCTCCCCCGTGGTGCCCGGCCGCTGGGCGATCACCGTGGTGAGTGTGCGCTTCCCGTCGATTGTCTGGGCCCGCACGGTGCGCGTGGTCACCGCGAAGCCCCCCCGCGCGGTCCCGCCGAGCGCGCGCAGGGTCCGCGCCACGTAGGCCGCAAGTCGCTGATCTCCCGCACCCCCGGGGCGGCGGTCGGGGTAGTGCGCCGCGAGGCTTGCCAGTTCGGCGAAGGCCCGTTCCCCGTTGAACGCCTCGGGCGCCAGGCTCGAGCCGAGCGGCCCTGCGCGCTCGGTCAGCGAGAACCCCGCTATCACCAGCGCGAACAGCAGCGGCAGAAAGGCTGCGCGATAGATCCGTCCGTTCAGCACGGTTGCAGAGACCATAATCGCTGCGGCACTCAACGTGGGGGGGCATTGCGCCGATGTGGCACTCGATGAGCCTCATGTATCGGTATCGTGCGCGCGTGCTCCAGCCCGTCGCCGTCGGAACGAAGACACTCGCCGACTACACCCACATCTGCGGTCGGGACCTGATCGAGGAGATCCGCGAGCTCGCCGAGCCGCTGAAGGACAGCCGGGTGGTGCACGTCTCCGCGACCGCCTTCGGGGGGGGCGTCTCGGAGATCCTCTACACGCTGGTGCCCCTGATGCGCGACGTGGGCCTGGAGTGCGAGTGGCAGGTGATCTACGGACGCGAGGAATTCTTCAACGCCACCAAGCTCATGCACAACGCCCTCCAGGGGGCCCCTCAGGATCTGGACGAGGAGCAGTGGGAGACCTGGCGGCGCTACAACGAGATGAACGCCCGCGAGCTCTCGGGCGGGTGGGATGTGTGCCTCGTGCACGACCCCCAGCCGGCCGCGCTGCAGAGCCTGGTCCCGGACAAGGCGAAGGGGTGGGTGTGGCGCTGCCATATCGACCTCTCGACCCCCAACCCCGAGACGATCGCTCACCTGCTGCCCTACATCGAGGACTACCCCCAGACCCTCTTCCACATGCAGGAGTACGTGCCCCCGGGGATGAACGGCCACGTCAACGTGGTGCCCCCCGCGATCGACCCGCTGACCCCGAAGAACATGGCCCTCTCGCCCGAAGACGCCTCCTACGTGTGCGGGCAGTTCGGGATCGACGTGGACCGACCCCTGATGTGCCAGGTCTCGCGCTTCGATCCCTGGAAGGACCCCCTGGGGGTGATCGACGCCTACCGGATGGTCAAGGAGCGGATGCCCGCGGTGCAGTTGGCCCTGGTGGGGTCGATGGCCAGCGACGACCCGGAGGGGTGGGACTTCTTCAACGCAACGATCGCCCACGCGGACGGAGACCCGGACATCCACATCCTCAACAACTTCAACAACGTGGGGGCGATTGAGGTCAACGCGTTCCAGTCGCACGCCGACGTGCTTGTCCAGAAGTCCATCCGCGAGGGCTTTGGGTTGACGGTCGCCGAGGCGATCTGGAAGGCACGGCCGTTCATCGGTGGCAATGTGGGCGGGATCCCCCTGCAGGTGGAGGACGGGGTCACCGGGTTCCTGGTCGAAAGCCCCGAGCAGTGCGCCGAGCGGACGCTTGAGATCCTCGAGGACCCCGCCCTCGGCAAGACCCTCGGCCGCCGGGGCAAGGAGCACGTGCGTGCGCACTTCCTCACGCCGCGCTACCTTCGGGACTACTTGCGCATCTTCAACGACCTCAAGGAGTCATAAGCACGCATGGCTGCGCTGGATCGGCGTCCTCGATCGCTCGTGTGCAAAGCACACTTCGCTCACTGCGTCCTTGTCCAGCTTGCCCTGCGTGCCCATGACGGCGTTGTTCGGATCCGGGACTAGATTGATGTCATGAGCGTGTCGGACACGGAGCGTCCGCGGGCCCCGCTGGTGCTGGTGTCCAACCGGGGGCCGGTGACCTTTCAGACGGGCGGGGAGGTGCAGCGCGGCTCGGGCGGCCTGGTGACGGCGCTCACGGGTCTGGCGTCACACCGCGAGGCGGTGTGGATCGCCTCAGCGATGAGCGAGCAAGACGTGGAGGTCTCCCGCCAGCACGGGGGGCGGGCGTTTCCGGTGCGCTCCCCGGGGGGCGGGGAGTTCGAGGTGCGCCTGGTGGCCAGCGAGCCGGAGGCGTACGACCGCTTCTACAACGTGTTCGCCAACCCGATGCTGTGGTTCATCCAGCATTACCTGTGGGATCTCTCCAACGCCCCCGACATCCGCCGCCACGAGATCGAGGCGTTCGAGTTCGGCTACAACGTCGTCAACGAGGACCTCGCCCGGGCCGTCGTCGAGGAGCTCCAGGGAGCCCAGGAGCCGGTGGTGATGGTTCACGACTACCACCTCTACACGCTGCCCGACCTCGTGCGCCGCGCGCGCCCGGACGTGTTCCTGCACCACTTCGTCCACATCCCGTGGACCCAGTCCGACGCGTGGCGAGTGCTCCCCTCGCGCATCCGGGAGGAGATCTTCGCGGGCCTGCTGGCGAACGACATCATCGGTTTTCACACCCGCTCCTACCGGCGCAACTTCCTGCAGTGCTGTGAGGACCTGATGGAGCTGGAGGTGGACTACGAGCAGGGCACGGTGCGCCACGGGGAGCGCGAGGTGTGGGTGCGGGCGTACCCGCTGCCGATCGACCACCGCGCCACCCGCCGCATCGCCCAGGGAGAGCGGGTGGGGGAGCTCGAGCGCGAGCTGCTGGCGCGCCGGCGGGACTTCCTGATCCTGCGGGTGGACCGGGCGGACCTCTCCAAGAACGTGCTGCGGGGCTTCTCGGCGTTCGACCTGTTCCTGGAGCAGCACCCGGAGTTCTCCGAGCGGATCACGTTCATGGCCCAGCTGATGCCCTCCCGCACGGACGTGCCCCAGTACGCGGAGTACCTGGAGCGCATCGAGGCGCTGGTGGCAGTGGTCAACCACCGCCACGGGACCCCCGACTGGATGCCAATCCAGCTGAAGCTCCGCGACGACCTGGAGGAGGCGGTGGCGGCGTACAAGCACTACGACGTGCTGCTGGTCAACGCGATGTTCGACGGGATGAACCTGGTCGCCAAGGAGGGCCCGCTGGTCAACGAGCGCGAGGGGGTCTCGATCCTCTCGGAGAACACCGGCGCCCACGAGGAGCTGGGGGAGTACGCGCTGTCGGTCAACCCGTTCGACATCCAGGAGCTCGCCGACTCGATCTACGCCGCGCTGACGATGGCCCCCGCCGAGCGCCACCGCCGGGCGGAGGGCCTGCGCGAGATCGTCACCTCCCGCGACCCCGGGGATTGGGTGGACGAGCAGCTGGCGGACATCCGCGCGAAGGGGCGCTCACGGTAGATCGATTTTTTTGATGAGGACCCTCCGGGTCCCCGCGGGTCGCGCAGTTGGCACCCAGGCGGGTGGGGAGGTGGATGGGCCAGGTGGGGTGAGCGGGCCAGGTGGGCGTGAAACGGGCCAGGTGGGGGGGTAGCGGCAGGTTGGAGTGACCAAGGTGAAGTGACCAGGTGGGGAGAGTGGCAGGTTGGAGTGGCCAGGTGGGGGGAGTGGTTGGGCGTCAAGCTGAACATCTATTTTCGAAGCAGCGTGTAACTATCGTTAGACGCTGCGCGATTTTTTGATATCGCCTCAACCGGCCCCCCTACCCTCAGCGACTACTATCGCAGTACGCGCTTCGGATTTCCCCCCGCTGGTATCATCCGCCGCCGCGCATGACGCTGCCTGCCCCCACATACGACCTCGTGCTGCTGCTCGACGCCGAAGCGGAGGAGCCGGCGCGCACGAAGATCCTCGCGGATACCCGTGCGGCGATCGCCGCACAGGGAGAGCTGCTGCGCGATGACGAGTGGGGGGATCGCGCGTTGACCTACCCGATCGACCACAAAACGACGGCCAAGTATCACCTGCTCCAGTTCCATGCGGGGAGCACAGAGCTGCTGCAGGGCCTGGACCGCTCGTTGCGAATCGCCGACGAGGTGGTGCGCTTCCGGATCGTCAAGCTGAAGCCGGGGACCCCAGAGGCGCCGGATATGCGCACCGCCGGCGCGATCGCCCGCGAGGTCGCACCCGCGGCCGAGTCCCAGGCGGCGGCTGAGCCCCAGGCGGGGGTGCAGCCCGCGCCTGCGCCGCAGCCCGAGCCGGAGGTGGAGACCGCCCCCGCGACGGAGACGGGAACCCCGTCGGCGGCAGAGACGGAGGAGGCCACGCCCGAGGCAAAGACCGCGCCCGCGCCCGTGCAGGAGGGCCCGCCCGCGCCGGCGGCGGAATCCGAGTCTCCTGGCGAGTCGGCCTGAGGCGAAGTGCGCCTCGCGGAGGGGCCGCGAGGGTCGGGGCGGGAGGTGACGGAGACAAGGGCGTAATACACTCGGGAGCGTGAGCGGGTTGGACCGAGGCGACCGGGCGGTGGACAGGACGGACGTGTTGAGGGCGTCCCCGCCGATGTTCGAGTCGCGGCTGCTGGACTTCTTCTCGCGGGTGCACCCCGCGGTGCCGCTGCTGGTGTTCGTACCGGTGATCGTGGCGATGGCGGCGTGGAGCCTTGGCCGGGTGAGCGTGGCCGCGACGGCACTGCTGGTGGTGGCGGGGTACGCGCTGTGGACCCTGTTCGAGTACTGGCTGCACCGACTGGTGTTCCACTTCGAGCCCGACCACGGCATCGGGGCGCGGCTGCACTGGATCATCCATGGGATCCACCACGAGCACCCCAACGACCCGATGCGCCTGGTGATGCCTCCCGCGGTGAGCATCCCGCTGGCGGCGCTGGTGTTCGCGGGGCTGTATCTGATCTTCGGCGAACGCTGGGCCCCGGGCCTGGGGGCGGGCTTCTTCACGGGCTACGTGGTGTATGACATGCTGCACTACTACCTGCACCACTTCGTCCCCCGGGGCCGCCTGGGGCGGATGCTGCGCGAGCGCCACATGCGCCACCACTTCCAGGACGACACCCGGGGCTTCGGGATCAGCGCCCCCTACTGGGACGAGGTGTTCCGCACCTCCCCCCGCAGCCGGAACGGATAGGGATGGGCTCCGCCTTCGGCTCCGCCGGGAGGCGTTCGTTGCGCGAATCCGAGGCGAGCACCCCAACCCGGTAGCCAAGCGGAGATCAAAACGACGCAATGAGCGGGATCGCGGTGCTGGGGGCCGAAAGTCGCGCCCGCAGGCAGGTCTAGACTCGGGGGCTCCATCAGGGATACGACAGAGCCCCACCATATGCGGGGCGCGAGACATAGCCGAAAGGAAGATGAGCCGTGGCCGCGACGAACATCAACCGGGTCGTGATGACCGGCAACCTGACCAAAGACCCCGAGCTGCGCTCGCTGCCGAGCGGCACATCGGTGTGCGAGCTGAGGATCGCCTGCAACACGCGCCGCAAGGACCAGGCCAGCGGGGAATGGACGGACAAGCCCAACTTCTTCAACGTGAAGGTGTGGGGCGCCCAGGGCGAGAACGCCGCCCGTTTCCTCTCCAAGGGACGCCCGGTGGCGATCGACGGACGCCTGGAGTGGCGCGAGTGGGAGGCCCAGGACGGGACGAAGCGCCAGGCAATCGATATCATTGCCGACTCGGTGCAGTTCCTGGGTTCGCGCGAGGAGGCCTCCGGTGGGGGCTCCTTCGCGGGCAATGGGGCCTCACAGGGCGGCGAAACCCCGGTCAATGAGGGGGATTTCCAGCCCGCACCGGTCGGCGCCGGAGCCGGCGACGAGGACATTCCGTTCTAAAGCAGTACCCCAGCCAAAAAAAAAGACGACCGAGACACACAGCGAGGTAGACCAAACAGTGGCGAAGTCACGTGGTGGCCGCGAGAAGCCGGCCCGCAGGAGAGAGAAGCGGGGCGGCCCCAGTGGCGGACGGCGCAAGCCGTGCCAGCACTGCAAGGAAAAAATCGAGCAGGTCGACTACAAGGACGTGGCCACGCTGCGGCGGTTCGTCTCGGAGAAGGGCAAGATCCGCTCACGGCGGATCACGGGGGCCTGCCGCCGCCACCAGGGCCAGGTGGCCCGGGCGGTCAAGCGGGCCCGTGAGCTGGCGCTGCTGCCCTACGTGAACGCGAGCGGTCGCGACGACAGCCCGCGCCGGCGCGACCGCGAGGACGGCCCCCGCCGCTAGGCGGCGGGGCGCAGGCGGGAAGACGAGGCGCAGGCGATGCCAGAGGCGATCCTCCTCAAGGACGTCGAGACGCTCGGCGAGCAGGGCAACGTGGTGGAGGTCTCCAAGGGGTACCTGCGCAACTTCCTGATCCCCCGCAAGCTGGCCCAGCCGGCCACCAGAGGGGCGGTCGAGGCGGTTCGCCGTCGCCAAGAGGCGGCAGAGCGGGCGGAGCGGGAATTCGTCGAGCGGGCGACCGCCAACGCGGCGCTGCTCAACAAGACGGTGCTCACGATCGCCCAGCAGGCGGGGGCGGACGGGCGCCTGTTCGGGTCGGTCTCCGCGCAGGACATCGTGGAGGCGATCCGCGAGGCCAGAGGCCTCGAACTCGACCGCCACAATGTGCACCTCCCCGAACCGATCAAGAACGTGGGCACCTACATGGTCGTCGTGGATGTCGTGGAGGACGTGACCGCCACGGTCAAGGCGATGGTGGTCCCGAAGAAGTGATCCGGGAGGGGGTTGGAGGGTCGATCCTCCCGGGCCCACCCTCCCCCGGCTGAGCGATGTGGTGGTCCCGAAGAAGTAGAGCCCCGTCCGCTTGGGGGAGCCCCGCCGTGGGAGCGGCGCGGAAACGGTGAGCGCGTCGTTCACGATCGCCTGAGGGTCGGCGGGGGAGCAGGGCTGGGCGTCCCAAACAGACGTCCGGCCCTGCCGCGAACATCTGTTCGTGCAGAGTGTTTTCCTCCGAGCTTGCGGCATGCCCTCCGAGTCGGCGGCGGGCGCCGATCTAGACTCGCGCAGGCGATGAGCATGGTTTCACTCACCAACGGACACGGGAGCCCCGGCAACGGCGCCGCGGCGAGCGCGATCGCGCCCCCGCACAACCTCGAGGCCGAGCAGTCGGTGCTGGGAGCAATTCTGCTCTCAGATCGCTCGCTGTATGCGCTGGTGATCGAGGAGGGGCTGCGCGCGGACGACTTCTACCGTGAGCGTCACGGGCTGATCTACGAAGCAATGCTGGCGCTGTACAACGAGAGCGAGCCCGTGGACGTGCTCACGGTGAGCGATCGCCTGCGCCAGACCGGCCGCCTGGAGGCGGCCGGGGGGCCGGCGGCGGTGGACGAGCTCACGGGGGTGGTGCCCGCGGCGGGCCACGCACGGCGCTACGCACAGATCGTGCGCGAGAACGCACTGCTGCGGCGCCTGCTGGCGAGCACCTATGAGATCCAGGCGAGCGTGCTCGGCCACGAGGCCCCGCCGCGGGAGCTGGTGGAGCAGGCGGAGAAGGCGATGCTGGAGGTCGCGCGGGACGACCGCAAGCAGGACTTCCGGGCGATCGAGGACGTGCTGCACGAGGAGCTCGACAAGCTCCACCGACTCTCGATCGAGGGGACCTCGCTGACGGGGACCCCTTCGGGCTTCAAGGACCTGGACGAGATCACCGGGGGCTTTCAGCCGGGGAACCTAGTGATCATCGCGGCCCGCCCGGCGATGGGCAAGAGCGCGCTGGTGTGCAACATCGCGGAAAACGCCGCGGTGGCGCACAAGCGCCCGGTGGCGCTGTTCTCGCTGGAGATGGCGGAGGCGGAGCTGGCCCAGCGCTTCGTGGCCTCGCAGGCGCTGATCAAGGGCGAGGAGCTGCGCAAGGGGCGGGTGTCGGAGAAGCGCTGGCCGAAGATCCTCACAGCCAGCCAGCGCCTGGCGGCGGCGCCGCTGTGGGTGGATGACTCGAGCGATGTGGGGCTGCTGGAGATCCGCGCCAAGGCGCGGCGCCTGCACACCCAGTGCGAGGGGGGATTGGGGTTGATCATCATCGACTATCTGCAGCTGATGCGCACCGACAGCCGCTACGACAGCCGGGTGACCGCGGTGGGCGAACTGAGCCGCGGCCTGAAGATCCTGGCACGCGAGCTGGGGGTGCCGGTGATCGCGCTCTCGCAGTTGAGCCGCGCGGTGGAGACGCGCCCGGACAAGAAGCCGCAGCTCTCGGACCTGCGCGAGAGTGGGAACCTGGAGCAGGATTCGGACCTGGTGATGTTCATCTACCGCGACGAGTACTACGACGAGGACTCCGAGCGTCCGGGGGAGGCTGATCTGATCATCGCCAAGCACCGCAACGGCGCGGTGGGCCGGGTGACGCTGACCTTCCACAAGGAGTATCCGAAGTTCATGAATTACGCCGGCGAGCGTTACTCGCAGTAACGGCGTAAGCTGATTGCGGGAATCATCAGCCAACTGGGAGGACAGGCATGATCATCGCCTCTAGCAGCTACCCGTTCCTCGAAGTGTTCTGGACGATGCTGATCTTCTTTGCGTTCGTGATTTGGATCTGGATCCTGATCGGCGTGTTCGCGGATCTCTTCCGTCGCCACGACACATCGGGGTTCGCGAAGGTTCTGTGGATAGTCTTCATCGTGGTGTTGCCCTACCTCGGAGTGTTCGTCTATCTGATCGCCGAGCACCGGGGCATGGCCGAACGCGCGGCCACACAGCAGCAGGCCGCCCAGGCGGAATTCGACAAGTACGTTCAGTCGGCGGCCGCCAAGGGCGATCCCACCGAACAGATCGCCAAGGGCAAGCAGCTGCTCGACAGCGGTGCGATCAGCCAGGCGGAGTTCGACGCGCTCAAGCAGAAGGCCCTGGCGTAGCCCGAGCGAACCGCGCAGACCCTAGGCCAGTCACGGTGCTGGGCCGATCCCCCAGGATCGGCCCAGTTGTCCCGGGCCTATCCCGATCGGCCCCTACACTCCAGTGTCGGTATGCCTGGAATAGTCATCGTGGGCGCCCAGTGGGGCGATGAGGGCAAGGGGAAGATCACCGACCTGCTGGCGGAGCACAGCGACGCAGTGGTGCGCTTTCAGGGGGGCAACAACGCGGGGCACACGATCGTGCGGGGGGCGGAGGAGTGGAAGCTGCACCTGATCCCCTCGGGGATCCTCTATCCGGGCAAGCGCTGCGTGATCGGCAACGGGGTGGTGATCGACCCGCGGGTGCTGATCGAGGAGCTGGACGCGCTGCGAGCCAGAAGGGTGGATGTGAGCGGCCTGCGGATCTCGGCCAACGCGCACCTGATCATGCCCTACCACCTGCTGCTGGATTCCGCTGGTGAGGCGAAGCTGGGGCGCCTACAGATCGGCACCACCCGCAGGGGCATCGGTCCGTGCTACGCGGACAAGGCGGCACGCCTGGGAATCCGCGTGCAGGATTTGCTCGACGAGAAGATCCTCAAGAAGAAGATCGTGGCGGCGATGGAGCCCAAGCGCCTCTCACTGCGCCCCTTCGAGCGCGACCCCAAGCTCGATCTGCGGGCGATGACGGAGCAGTACCTGATCTATGGGCACCGCCTCGAGCAGCACATCGCGGACACGGCGAAGCTGATGTGGGAGCTGCTGGACGGGGGGCGGCGGGTGATCTTCGAGGGCGCCCAGGCGACGATGCTGGACATCGACCACGGCACCTATCCGTTCGTGACCTCCTCCAACCCGGTCGCCGGCGCGGCCTGCGTCGGGGCGGGGGTTGGCCCGAAGGACATCGACGAGATCTGGGGAGTGGCCAAGGCGTACGCCACGCGGGTCGGCGCGGGGCCCTTCCCGACCGAGCTCGAGGAAGAGATGGGCGAGCACCTGCGCAGTCGTGGGGGAGAGTTCGGCACCACCACGGGGCGCCCGCGACGCACGGGCTGGCTGGACCTGGTGGCGCTGCGCTACGCGAGCCGCCTGAACTCGCTCTCGGCACTGGCTATCACTAAGCTCGACGTGCTCTCGGGCCTCGATCGGATCAAGGTGTGCACGAGCTATCGCGGGGCGGAGGGGGCGGAGTTCGACAGCTTCCCCTACCACCAGACGGTGCTGCACCACACCACCGCCCAGTACACCGAGCTCGACGGATGGAACGAGGACATCGGCAAGTGCACGAGCTTCTCCGAACTGCCCGGGGCCGCGCAGGAGTACCTGCGGTTCATCTCCGAGCACGTGGGGGCGCCGGTGACACTCGTGGGGGTTGGCCCGGGACGCGATCAGGTGATCTGGACCGACGCCGGCCGCCTGACGCTGGCCGCGAGCAACGGCAGCGCTCCGAGCTGAACTCGGACCAGCCAGGGGCTGTGCTCACGGGCCGACGATCTTCGGGTCACCAGCACGTCCACGACCTGGCCGCGTCGGTCCACCGTCAAATCCCGGCGCGAAACCCTACCCCCCGATCGGGGCGCGCGGATTGGCGCCCCAGAAGACCTGGGTGCCGAGCATCCCGATCACGTGCACGAGTACGAGGTTGAGCACCATCGACTTCGCGGTGGCCGTCCCCACCCCCACGGGGCCGCCGCTGGCGTGGTAGCCGTAGTAGCAGCCGACGA